>JAUHYN010000481.1 GCA_030426505.1 bacterium
CGTCATCCACGTGATGGAGCACGCGAAGGTGTTGGTGCTGATCGGCTCCGGCATCGAGGGGCTCATCGGGCTGGGCGACAGCGTGGGCCCGCTCGCGTTGCTGTGGAGCGGATCGCTCGCGTCGAGCGTCACGGACAACGTCCCGCTCGCGGCGGTCCTCGCGAAGATCCTCCAGGGCACGCCCGCCGACTCGAACCTGTGGTGGGCGACGATCTTCGGCTGCAACCTCGGCGGCAACTTCACGCCGATCGGCTCCGCGTCGACGCTGGTCGCCGTCGCGATCATCCATAAGAACAAGCTGCCGATGAGCTTCGGCGGGTTCGTGAAGATCGCCGCGCCGTTCGCGGTGGTGCAGCTGGTGCTGGCGTCGGTCTACGTGCTGTTCGTGGTCTGACGGGTACGGCGGGAGCGCGCGGCGCATCAGCGGCGCTGGCGCCACATGGAGTCGAACGTGGTGGCCTTCCGCTCCCAGCGGTCCTTGCGCTCGAGCTTCGGCTGATGCTTACGGACGAGCGCGCTCGTCTCGGCCTCGGGGCTGCGACCCGTCGCGGCGAGGGCGGTCGTGGCGCCGATCGCGAAAGCCGCGGCCGCGAGGATCGTGAGGATCGGGGTGACCCTGATGCGGCGGGGATTCAGTTCGGGGATGCGGTTACGCATGGGCTCCTCCGAGGTGTGGGTGGGGGCGTTCTGGGTCGTCTTGGTCATTCTCGCGCTCTCCTTGGCCCCATTGATAGCGGCGGGGAGGAGCGGCGTCGACGGCCAGATCGGAAGGGGTGTCATGCGATAATGCATGGTGAAGCGGGGAGCGCGGGGGCCTGGGTCGGGGCGCTCCGCGAAGCATCGCCGCGTGAGGTTGTTCAGAAGCGTTGAGGCGCCGGCGACGAGGTTCGTCAGCCGTCATCGCCTAAGTGAGCGGCACTGGGGTTAGAGGTCGTCCTTGAGGTCGTCTTCTTCGGGATCGTCGAGCGGAGCTTCCGGATCGGGTGCGGGGTCAGGCGCGATCTCGCCGTCGCCGACCTCCTCGTCCCCGTAGTCCTCTTCCGAGTCTTCCGCCGACCCGGCCCCCGAGCCCGAGCCTCCACCCGAGCCCGAGCCCGAGCCCGAGCCCATCGATCCCGAGCCCCCGCCCGAGCCCGAGCCCGAGCCCCCGCCGGAGCCCGAACCAGACCCCGCTCCCGAACCAGACCCCGCTCCCGAACCAGACCCCGCTCCCGAGTCCATGGATCCCGTCCCCGAGCCCGCGTCCGCCCCACCGGTGTCCGCGCCCCAAGCACCGCCGGCTCCCGCGCCACCACCCGAGTCCGAGCCCATGTCGCCCGTGTCCGAGCCCATGTCGCCGGAGTCGACCATGCCGTCGTCGTCCATCGGCGGCGGCGCGAGCGGGCGCTCCGCGAGCTTCTCGACGATCTGCCGCAGCATCCCCTGGACGTCCTGCGCCTCGCAGCCGCCCTTGGCCTTCGCCGACTTGGTGCTCGTCTCCGTCCCCACGTCCCAGATCGACGTCTGCACCGAGCACCGGCGGCGACGCTTCCGCATCTCCGTCGCGAGCACGCGCGGCGCGAGCACGTTGTGGCCGAGGCCGAACGTACACTTCTTCCGGCGGCAGTCGCGGTGCGGGTTCTGGCCGCCGTCGACCAGCGGCTGCGCGACGACCGACGCGGGCGTGACGCCGTAGCCGGCCTCCGCCATCAGCGTGGTCATGTACTCGCCGAAGCTCTCCGACGCCCAGTCGAGCTCCTTGATTCGGTGCTGCACCGGCGCGATCGCGAACATCGTGCGCCGGTCGTCCTTGCCCCACAGCCGACGCCCCGCGAACGACGCCGTCAGATCCGACACCGCCTGCTGGAGCCCCGGCGCGTCACACGCGAGCTCCCGCACGAAGCCCCACTGGCTCTTCCGCGACGCGAGGTCGTACAGCACGCTCAGCACGATGCAGTCCGCCTCGTACTGGACGAGCCGCGTGTGCAGCAGGTGCGTCGCGCCCTGGCTCGCCGCCGCGTCGAGCCGACACGGCTCGCGGCTGCACCCGCCCTCCTGACCGATCTCCAACGGCTGCACCGCCGGCCCGAGCTCCCGCACGAGCTGCCGCGACAGCTCGTTGATCGTCGTCGACGGCACGCGCTCCGTCTCGACCGCGCGCACCGCGGCGACGGCGATGATGTCCGTCGGCATCGGCGGGGGCGGCGGCGTATCGGACATCGCCGGCGGCGGCGGCGGAGGCGGAGGGGGCGGAGGCGGAGGCGACGACGACGTGGACGTGTAACAGCCCGCGACGAGCGTCATCGACATGAAGAGACCAAACGCCTGGCGCATCGCCTTCGGCGCGTACCACGGCGCGGGGATACGGCCAATGCTGCCCGTCACGCCGCGGCGGGCGCACCGGGCGGTACGGCCCACGCGAGCGCGCTCAGAGGTTCATCTTCTCGAGCTCGACCGTGCGCTCGGCGCGATCCGCGAGCGACAGCACGTCGCCGGTCGACTCCACGCGCTCGAGGTGATGCCGGACGCCGTTCGCGTAGTAGCGGACGAGGTGCCGCGTGGCCTTCTTCGTCGCGATCACGTCGCCGACGTGGCTGAGGTGCCCGCGCGTCCCGAGGATCGTGAGCCCTACGCGTTGCTGCCAATCGATGCCCCGCTGGACCCCGAGCACCGGCGCGCCGAGCGCCGTCAACTGATCCGTCAGCCGCTGCATCCGAGCCCGCAGCTCCGTCTCCGTGATGTGGTGATCCTCGCCCTCGTCCTCGCCGGCCAACAGGATCGCCGCCGCGACGAGCGCCACCGGCGTCACCGGCACCACCTCCGCGATCCGATTCAAAAGCCGATCCGCCGCGCGCTGCACCGACGGCTTGCGGCCCTCGCGATCGAGCCCGGCGAGCTGCGCGAGCGGGCCGTCGAAGAGATCCGCCATCGGCACCGGCGCGCCGATCCGCACGCCCGCGTACCCGAAGCGCCGTACCCGCCGCATCACGTAGCGCGGGACGTTCGTGAAGAAGTAGCGCCCGATCCGCGACAGCGCCTTCATGTAATACGACCACCCGCTGCCGAGGCCGCCGGCGTCCTCGAGCTTCGACGTGAGCACTTCGTCCTCGACCACGCGGTCGTAGTTGATGCCGACCGGGACGAACCACACCTCCTTGGTGCCCTTCGGGCCGTCGGGGAGCGTCGACAACGAATCGAGCAGCCCGCTCTTCGCGGGGCGCAGCAGCCCGTCGCGCGACAGGCCGCCCTCCACGAAGATGCCCTGCGTGACGCCCTCCTCCGTGATGATCTGCAGGTACCGCCGCAGCGTGAGGTGGTACGCCGGGTCGCGACACCCGCGCCGCACGAAGTAGCTCCCGAAGCTCTTGAACAGCCACTCGAGCGGCCAGACGCGCGCCCACTCGCCGACCGCGTACGACAGCGCGATCGCGCGCGCGAGCACGTACGCGACGAGCACGAAGTCCGCGTTGCTGCGGTGGTTCATCACGAAGACGACGGCGCGTCCGGCGGCGTCGGACTCGTCGAGGAAGGCGCGCGTGCGGGCGACCTCGTCGGCGTCGACGTCCACGCGGTACATCGCGCGCATCGCGATCGCCGCGACCGTGTAGCCCACGCGGTAGTACGACACGACGTTGAAGAACGGGATGATCTCGTCCGCGTAGTCGACCACGCGCTCGAGCACCGCTTCGAGGGCCTCCCCCTCCGACGCCGCATACGCCTCGAGATCGGCGAGCAGCGTCGGGTCCGCGAGGAGCCGCTCGCGCACGGTCCGCTTCTTCTCCAGCTTGAACGGGTGCGTCTTGACCGAGAACTTGTCGATCAGCCGCAGCTGCTCCTTCGAGAGGCGCCGACGCACGAAGCGCCGCAGCTTCAGGCGCGCGTCGTTCGCGAGGAGGAAGAAGAGGACGACGAAGGTGCCGAACAGGGCGATCGTCCCGAGGATCGCCAGGAGGACCCCCAGCACCTTCCACATGCTCCTCGACTGATACCCCTGAGAGGACGTCGGCGCAAAATGCGTCAGGAATCGGTGAGTGCCGTCGTAGGCCCGATCGCCGTGGAACACCCCTCGCGGACTCGTCGTACGCCCGGTCGGAGGCCGGGGCGCGCCTTGCGACCTGCGGAGGGCCGTTCTACGATTCGACGCCCTGGGGTTCCCGGGGACAAACGCCCAAGGGCCAGCATGACCTCGACGCAAGCCGAAGAGTTTCCGACGCTCGGTCGATACCAAGTCATCAACCGCATCGCTTCAGGCGGGATGGCGGAGGTGTTCCTGGCGAAGGCCGTGGGCGCGATGGGCTTCCAGCGCCTCGTCGCCGTCAAACTGATCCACGCCAACTTCACGCGCGACGACGAGTTCGTGAAGATGTTCATCGACGAGGCGCGGATCGCGATGCACCTGCATCACCGCAACATCGTCCAGGTCTTCGATCTCGACAAAGTCGGCGACACCTATTTCATCGCGATGGAGTTCGTGCATGGCGTGAACCTGTACGACCTGTACGAACGCATCGCGTCGAAGAACCGGTGGATCGAGCCGCCGATGGCGCTGTACCTCGTCGCCGAGATCAGCAAGGGCCTGCACTTCGCGCACACGCGCACCGGAGCGGACGGGCGTCCGCTCGGCATCATCCACCGCGACATCTCTCCGCAGAACGTCCTGTTGTCGTTCGAAGGCGAGGTGAAGATCACGGACTTCGGCATCGCGACCGCCGCCGAGCGGCTCCACCAGACCGCGGCCGGGATCGTGAAAGGCAAGTACGCCTACATGGCACCGGAGCGCCTGAAGGAAGAGAAGGTCGACGCGCGCGTGGACGTCTTCTCGGTGGGCGTCCTGCTCTACGAGCTGCTCGTCGGCGAGAACCCGTTCGCGGGGCCGTCGGCGGTGGAGACGATCGAGAACGTCCTCGGCAAGAAGGTGCCGGCGCCTTCCGAGCGCGGCGCGCCCGTGTCGCGGCGGCTCGACGACATCTGCCTGAAGGCGCTCGCGAAGGATCCGAACGAACGGTACGCGTCCGGCCAGGCGCTCGCCGACGCCGTCACCGAGTACGCGATGGAGCTGACCCACGCGCGCAAGGACATGGCGGCGGGCGACACCGCAGTCGCGCAGCTGTTGTCGGAGCTGTTCCCGGAGCGCGCGAAGCGCACGCCGACCGCGGCGGATCCGAAGAGCATCAGTCTGCCGGGCGTCGAGGAGCAACGCACCGCGGAGTCGCTCCCGCCGAACGGATCGTCCGGACTGGGATCGTCCGGACTGGGATCGTCCGGGCTCCTCGAGACGCAAGAGAGCTTGCAACAGTCCGACGTGGAGGCCGCGCTCTCGGAGGAGTCGGAGGACTTCGACGCCCCGACCGTCCTGAAGATGACGCCGGTGAAGGGGCTCCCGCAGCGGGTCCAGGCGGTGCCGTCCGGCGTGGACACGCTCCCGCCGACGCACGACTCCGGCGAAGATCCGTCCGGCCTCTTCGACGCGACGGCCGGCGACCCGACGACCCCGACCGAGCTCCCGCCGACGTACGAGTCCGCGGACCCGACGATCGAGCACGCGCCAGTCTCCGGCTACGACGACGACGCCGAAGACCCCTTCGCGCAGACGCTCCCGAGCAACTCGAACATCAACACGATCGCGCCCGACGAACCGCCGGCGCCGGTCGTGAGCCGGCCGATGTACTCGCCGCCGGCGCAGGGCCCGACGCCGCCCTATACGCCGCCGAGTGTGTCGCCTCCGCCGACGTACTCGCCCCCGCCGACGAGCGGGCCGCTCCAGGAGAGCGAGCAGCTGGTCGTGCCGCTCGGAAGCAACGACCTCGGTCCGATGCCGCCGCAGCGGCGCGCGTCGAAGATCAACCTCATCGCGGGCGGCCTGCTCGCGATCGCGGCGATCGTGGTGATCGCGGCGCTGTTGGTGGTGGGCCCCGGCGAGACGCCGATGGTGGAGGTCCCGCTCGCGATCACGACGCAGCCGCCCGGCGCGTTGGTGACGGTGAACGGCCGCGTCCACCCGGACCCGACGCCGGTGATCGTGAACGTCATCGCGAACCAGACGCTCGACATCGAGCTGCAGCTCAACGGCTTCGAGAAGGTCACGCGCCAGATCAAGCCGGCGGAGGGCGCGGCGCTCGAGTTGAACGAGACGCTGAAGGCGGTGAGCGGCTCGCTGACGATCCGCCCGTCGCCGCCCGAGGCCACGGTGATCGTGAACGACAAGGATCGCGGCACGGGCACGGTGAACCTGCAGGGCCTCGAGCTGTCGAAGGCGATCGCGGTCGTGGTCGAGCTCGACGGCCACGAGACCTTCGAGCAGGAAGTCACCCTGACCCAGAAGGACCCGATCCAGTCCCTCGACGTAAAGCTCGTCCCCGGCAAGTCGAAGGCGCCGGCCCGCCGCAAGGTCATCCTCAAGGCCCCCTACGGGAGCTGGGCCCGCGTCCTCTACCGGGACCGCACGCTCGGCACGACCCCGGTCGAAGCGAACCTCCCCGTCGGCACGATCACCGTCCGCGTGGTGAACGAGGAGTCGGGGATCGATCGCGAGATCAGCGTCCGCATCCCGCGCAACGGCCCCAACGAGGTCAGATTGACGTTCTAGGTGAAGCAGCCCTCGCCCTGCGGGCGAGGGTTGTCT
>JAUHYN010000482.1 GCA_030426505.1 bacterium
CGACTGCGGCATGGGCATCTGCAACGCGATGCACCAGTGCGAGCAGCCGGCGGGCGGGCTCTGCGGCGCGTGCGCGACGGACGCCGACTGCCCGGCGGGCGCGTCGTGCAAGGACATCACCGGCCAGATGAAGTGCTACGAGGACTGCAACGTCTTCACGGGGCAGGACTGCGTCATCGACCCGGCCGCGATGTGCTTCATCACCGTTTGCTCCTGCCTCTGAGTCCTCGCCCTCGCGAGGCTTACATATCCTACAAGCAACTACTCGGGCACACCTGCCGATAACGTCGGTGGGGATGCTCGCGCCCAAGCTCCAAGCGCCGCTCGAGGACGAGCGGACGTCGGTGGATCCTCCACGAACGCGGAGGGTCCGGCCCGCGGCAGTGCGCCCGGAGCGCGCGGGACCCGAGGGGGAGGGGGGTGGAGATCCCCCAGGCTACCTCGGCGTGCGGGGCGATCCGGGGGACCGGCTCGCGCCGGCGCGCCTCACCACGGTCCGGATGCAGGCGGCGATCGCGCTGCGAAACCACAAGATCGACGCAGCGGAGCGGGGACCTCCCCGACGCCCGAGGCCGTCGCTGGTGAACATCGACTGGGTACGATCGCGCGACGCGACCCAGCGGATCGAGCGCATCGGGCCGGACACGATCCGAATCCGGGGGCTCGCCGCCGGTCGCGCCGGGCCACGCCCGGGCGCGCAGCGCTCGCGGCCCGTCACCCCGCTCACGCCCGCGCTCTCGGTCGCGATCGACGGGCTCGTCCACACCGTACCGGTCCGCATCGGGGGGACCCCGCGAGCGGCGGCGGCCGACCTCGCGCGGCGCCTGTGTCTACGCTATCGATTCGAAATCACTGACGTTTCGGAGGATTCCGCGCCCCCATACTAAGAAGGCGCGCCTGGACCGGGCCCCCTCGGCCCTCGGATTGACTTCGGAGTCAACCGGTTGGATTCTCCTGAAAGTGTGGAGTAGCACTCCACGCTTTGCCGACAGGAGGACCGACCATGATCACTTTCGACCTCGACGAGGCGCAGGCGATGTTCGCCAAGACCGCCTCCGACTTCGCGCGCGAGCGGTTCCGACCGAACGCGCGCGCGGCGGAAGCCGACGGCCGCGCGCCGGACGCGGTGACCGCCGAGTACACGGCGCTCGGCTTCGGCGCGCTCGATCTCCCGGAGTCGCTCGGCGGGTTGGGGCAGGGCCTCGTCACTCGCGCGGTCGTCGAAGAGGCGCTGGCGTTCGGTGATCTCGGCCTCGCGCTCGCGATGCCGGAGCCCGGCGCGTTCGCGGCGGCGTTGCTCGCGCTCGGATCGGGAGCGGATCAGCAGCGTCACCTCGCGCCGCTCATCGAAGCGAACGCGAAGGGCGGCGTGCTCTGGTCGGAGGTGAAGCCGCGCGCGCAGACGTTCTCGACCGTCGCGCTCGAGGAAGGCACCGGCTTCCGCATCCACGGCCGCAAGGCCCACGCGGTCGCGGCGCGCGAGGTCGCGTCGTTCGTGGTGTTCGCTCGAATGGAACGCAAGAGCGGCGAGGTGCGACCGGCGGCGTTCGTCGTCCCCGCGGACACGAAGGGCGTGCGCGTCGGCGAGCCGGTGCGCGGGCTCGGGCTCCAAGCGGCGCCGACCTGCGAGGTCACGCTCGAAGACGTCGTGGTCGACGCGAGTCAGCGGCTCGCCGAGGCCGACGCCGACTTCGACCGTCGCGTCGTCGAGATGTGGTCGCGCATCGCGATCGTCACCGCGGCGCGGAGCGTCGGTCTCGCTTCGGCCGCGTTCGAGTACGCGCGCGCGTACGCCGCGGAGCGCGAAGCGTTCGGCAAGCCCATCGCGCACTTCCAGGGGCTGGCGTTCCTGATCGCGGACATGGCGACGCGCGTCGAGGTGATGCGCGCGGTCGTGCAGCGCGCGGCGTGGGCGTTCGACTCCGGCGCGAAGGACGCGACGAAGTACGCCGCGATGGCGGCGGCCGAGTGTCACGACGGCGCGATGTTCGTGACCAACCAGGGCGTGCAGGTCCTCGGCGGCGCCGGGTTCGTGCGTGACCACCTCTCGGAGAAGTGGATGCGCGACGCGCGAGCGCACATGGCCCACGGCTGGTCGGTCGCGCTCGCGGAGCTCGTGATCGGGCGGCGCGCGCTCGGCGACGACGACGCGAGCCTCGGCGAAGACGCGCCGATGCCCGAGCTCCAGCCGGTGATGGTGTGAAGGGAGAACCGAGATGGACTTCGAACTGACCGAATCCCAACAGAACGTCCGACAGCTCGTGCACTGGCTCGCGAAGGAGCGCATCCGCCCGCTGTCGCTCCAGGCCGACCGCGACCACGCGTGGCCGAACGCGTTCCTCCTCGAGCTCAAGCAGATGGGCGTCTCGCAGAGCGCGTCGTCCGCGAACGAGGGCGGCGCCGACGGCCCGAAGCAGACGAGCCGCAGCGCGGTGATCGGCGCGGAGGAGATGGCGTGGGGCGACGCGTCGCTGATCCTGACGCTCCCTGGCCCCGGCCTCGGGGGCCCGCCCGTCCGCATGACGGGCACGCCGGAGCAGAAGGAGCGCTTCTTCGCGCCCTTCGCGAAGAAGGACGAGGTCCACTGGGGCGCCTACGCGCTGACCGAACCGGCCGCCGGGAGCGACGTCGCGGGGATCCGCACGACCGCCAAGAAGGACGGCGACGCGTACGTGATCAACGGGACGAAGTGCTACATCACTAACGGCGCGCGCGCCGACTGGGTGGTCGTCTTCGCCACGGTCGACCCGTCGAAGGGGCGCGCGGGGCACCGCGCGTTCGTGGTCGAGAAGGGGACGCCCGGGTTCTCGGTCGGGAAGATCGAGGAAAAGATGGGCCTCCGCGCGAGCGAGACCGCGGAGCTCGTCCTCGAGGAGTGCCGCGTCCCGGTCGACAACCTGCTCGGGGGCGAGGCGCTCTACGAGAAGAGCGACGGGTTCAAGACGGCGATGAAGACCTTCGACAACACGCGCCCGCTCGTCGCGGCGATGGCCGTGGGCATCGGGCGCGCGGCCTTCGAGCGGGCGCGCGACTTCGCGAAGGAGGCGTACGTCCTGTCGCGGCCGATTCCGAGATACACGAGCATTCGCGCGATGTTGGGGCGCATGGAGCGTCGGCTCGAAGCGGCGCGACTGCTCACGTGGAAGGCCGCCGCGATGGCCGACGAAGGCATCCCGAACACGAAGGAGGCGTCGATGTGCAAGGCGTTCGCGGCCGAGGTCGCGCAGCAGGTCACCATCGATGCGATCGAGGTGATGGGCGCGGCCGGGAACCACGCGGACGCGTTCGTCGAGAAGTGGTTCCGCGATGTGAAGGTGTACGACATCTTCGAAGGCACCGGACAGATCCAGCGCATCGTGATCGCGAAGCGGTTGTTCGAGACGATCCGATCGTTCTGAAGCGTGATCGTCGATCGCGTCGCGGCCGCGTCACTTCAACCTCTGATCGATCTCCGACGTCTTCGATCGATCGCGTCGCGGATCGATCGGAGACGATCCGATCCGTCGCCAGCCATAGTTCGCAGAGGCATGCAATGCGCATGTTGTTGACATCGTCTCTGGTGCTCCGTACATTTCGACCAACTTTGGCCTCGGTGCGTCCGAGGCATGAAAGGTGAATCGGATGGCAACCAAGAAGAAGACGACGAAACGCAAGACAACGAAGCGCAAGGCGACCAAGAAGAAGGCCGCCACGAAGAAGAAGGCCACGAAGAAGAAGGCCACGAAGAAGAAGGCCACCAAGAAGAAGGCCACGAAGAAGAAGGCCGCCAAGAAGAAGGCGACCAAGAAGAAGGCCACCAAGAAGAAGGCCACCAAGAAGAAGGCTACGAAGAAGAAGGCCGCCAAGAAGAAGGCGACCAAGAAGAAGGCGACCAAGCGCAAGGCCACCAAGAAGAAGGCCACGAAGCGCAAGGCGACCAAGCGCAAGTAGCTCGATTCGGCAAGGAGGCAGGAGCCTCTTCTTCGAAGAATAGGATCGCTCTTCGGCCCGCCCCTCCACTGCGAGGGGCGGGCCGAACTCTTTTTGGGGCCCCCATGACGCTCTCGGCCGATCAGTTGGCTCGGATCGCGACCGAGCTGGCCCCCCTCGTCGGCGGGCGTATCCAGCGCGTGGATCTCGTCGCCGAACGCGAGGCGGTCCTGGAAATCCGCGTGCCCGGCCGGACCGTCCGGCTTTTGGTCTCTGCGCGCCCCGGGCTCGGCCGCGCCCACGTCGTGGACGAACGCCCGGCTCGGCAGATCCCCGGGGGGAACGTCCAAGCCCTGCTCAGGCGTCGCCTGGTCGGACAGCCGCTCACCCGCCTCGCCGCGGAGCATCGCACGTTGACACTCGACACCCCGACCGCTCGGTTCTCCGTCCGCATCGACGGGGGCCGGGACAGCTTCCGAATCCTCCCGCCCGTCGAGGTCGAAGCGCCGGTCGTCGGCCTCGAGGTCCCCGAGACGTTCGAGGCGTCGAAGGCCGTGGCCGAGCGCTACGCCGAGCGCACGGACAAGGTGGTCCGCGCGTCCCGGCGACAGCTCCTGCTCTCGATCGTCGCGAAGAAGCGCAAGAAGCTCGCGCGCCTCGAGCAGAACGTGGCGCGTGACGTCGAGCGCCTCGAGCAGATGGTCGACGGCGCGCGCTTCGGCGAGCTCCTCAAGACGGCGCTCCACACCGTGAAGCGCGGGGCGACCTCGGCGACCGTGATGGACTGGGCGAACGGAGCGGAGGTCGAGGTCCCGCTCGATCCCACGCTCGGTCCGAAGGGCAACCTCGAGCGCTACTTCGCGCGCGCGAAGAAGGGCGCGCGCGGGCTCCCCGTCGCCCAGTCCCGCCTCGACAAGATCCGGGCGCGCCTCGCCGAGCTCGACGAAGAGCGTCGCCTCGTCGAGGCCGCGGACGACGAAGCGCTCGAGTCGCTCGGGGACGGCGAAGCGCTCGCCGGCGTCGCGGCGGATCGCATCGAACGCGCGGGCCCGGCCAAGCCTGCGAAGGCGAACCCCATCGAGCGCTGGGCGCGGCGGTTCGAGGCCGAGGACGGGTCCGAGATCTGGGTGGGCCGCGGCGCCAAGGAGAACGACCGCCTCTCGTTCAACGTCGCCAAGGCCGACGACATCTGGCTGCACGCGCGCGGGACCGCGGGCGCCCACGTCGTCCTGCGCAACGAGAAGGGCCAGTCACCTTCCCCCGACGCGCTGCTCGACGCCGCCCACCTCGCCGCGTTCTACTCGAGCGCGAAGAGCGAGGCGAAGGTCGAGGTCATGTACACGGAAGCGCGACACGTGAAGAAGACGAAGGGCGCGCCCGCGGGCCTCGTCGGCGTCGCGAAGAGCAAGACGATGCTGGTGCGCATCGACGCGAAGCGCTGGGATCGATTGCTCGGCCGCGACGGTTTGTAGAGACGACGATGGAGGAGGTCCTCACGTTCGTACAGAACAGCCCCGGCGGGCTGGGCCTGCTGGCCGTCTTCGCGGCCGCGGCCCTGGAGTACCTCGTGCCCCCGCTCCCCGCCGACACCATCGTGCTCGCGGGCTCGCTGTTCGTCGTGGCCGGGGTCCACTCGTTCGCGGTCGTCGCGATCGTCGCGATCGCCGGGGGGGCGCTCGGCGCGGCGATTCCCTTCGGTATCGGGCGGAAGTTCGCGAAGCCGGACGGGACGCTGCGCGGCGGGCGCTACGTCGAGATGCTGGTGGGCGAGGGCCGCCTCGAGAAGTTCTTCGAGGCGTTTCGGCGCTACGGGATGTGGGTGATCGCGGTCAATCGCGCGCTCCCCGGCGTGCGGGCCGTGACCTTCTTCGCCGCGGGCGCGGCGCGCCTCCCGTTTCCGCGCACGATGGCGTTCGGTCTGATCTCCAACGTCCTGTGGTCCACGGCCGTCCTCGGGCTCGGCGTCGCGGTCGGCGGCAGCTGGGAGAAGATCGAGGCCGCGTTTGGCGTCTACAAGACGGTGGTGTACGGAGTGTTCGGGACCGCGCTCGCCGTCTTCGTGGCGTACCGCCTCTATCGTCGATTCCGGTCCAACGCAGAACCGGAGGAGCCCTCAGCATGAAGCGCCCGATCCTCGCCCTCGCCGCACTCCTCCTCGCGGCGCCCGCACTCGCCAAACCCCCCGCCGCGCCGAAGCTCGACCGCGAGGCGTGGTACGGCTTCGAGTTCCTCGGCAACAAGGTCGGCTACATGGTCGCCCGCGACGAGGGGACGCTGCTGAACGGGCAGCCCGCGTATCACCTCAACCGCCACACGGTCGTGACGGTGAAGCGCAAGTCCGAGGTCATCAACGTCGAGTCGTCGACGGACCTGTGGGTGACGCCCGACCTGACCCCGATGCGCTTCAAGAACGAGCGGAAGGAGGGCGCCGAGGTCCGCACGGTCAAGCAGTGCCCGCCCTTCGTCGACGCCATGCAGAGCGGGATCCTGTTTCCGCTCGCCGCCGACGTCAGGGTCGAGAACGGCGAATTTTCCTGGAACTGGGACGCGCCTTCGTCGAACAGCCGGATGACTCGTTCTCCGATCGGCGTCCACGCGCCGGAACAGGCGACGGGCCTTCCAGGCGCGCCGTCCGGCCAATTCGTCGTCAAGTTCAACAATTTCTGGACTGTCGAACTGCCGGAAGGC
>JAUHYN010000483.1 GCA_030426505.1 bacterium
CAGTACCTCGAAGCCGGCATCTTCAACCTCAACAAGAACAACGCGAAGCGCGCGCACCGGCTGTTCGAGAAGGCGCTCGAGGCTTCGACCACCGAGGCCCAGCAGGAGAGGGCCAAGGCGAAGCTCGCCGAAGCGATCCAGAAGGAGGCCGCCGAGCTCGAGAGCCGCGGCTACGCCGAGCGCGCGAAGCAGCTGCGACAGACCGCGAACAAACCGAAGCCGTCGGTGTCGAAGGTCGACACGTCGCCGGGCTCGACGTCGATCCCGTCCACACCGCCGCGCCTGCTGAAGAGCCACACGCAGTTCACCCTGTTGACCCCGAACGCCGTCCCGACCGATCCCGCGGACCTCGCCGAGATCCGCGATGCCGCGGTCCAACTCGAGCGGCGCGGGCGTCACCGCGAAGCGTTCGAGGCGCTCGTCGACGGACAACTCGCGATCACGATGACGCTCGCCCGGGAGGCCGCCAACGAGTACATCGGCGCGAGCCTGTTGCGCTCGGCGGACGTGATCTACGAGCGCCTCGGTGAGCGCCAGATCCCCGAGTTCTACAAGGCGGTCGCGGTGGAGTGGTCGCGCGCCGACGGTGGGTTCGATCCGAAGGAGGCCGCGCGCCTCGCGACGATCCTCTGGGAGCTCAACGAGGGCGAGGCGGCTGTGCGCGTCGCCGCGCAAGGCGCGTTGACGAAGGCCGGCGAGGACGCGGATCAGCGCGCCGCCGCGAACCTCGCGGAGCGCATCTGTCAGCAGCTCTCGATGTCGGCGCCGCCGGAGATCGTGGAGCGCCTCGGGCGGTTCGCGGAGGCAGCGGACCTGTACAACTCCGCCGGGCGTCGCGAGGAGGCCGAGCGCTGCTTGCGCGAGGAAGCGGATCGCCTCCTCGCCGCGAACGTCCCGAACGCGAACAAGACGCTGCCGGTCCTGTCGAAGCTCTTCACGTACGACAAGTACCTCGAGGACAAGTACCTCGCGCCGCTCGTCGAGCACCTCGTCGCGACGCGCGCGGGGGGCGGCCTCGCGACGCGCGCGCTCGTGGCGCACCGGCACCGGCACCGCGACGACCAACGCGTGAGCCAGCGCCTCGCCGAGCTGTACATCGAAGCGAAGAAGCGCGACGAGGCGCTCGCCGAGCTCGAGCACCTCGAGAAGCTCGACGGCTCCACCCCGATCGCCGTGGTGGAGGGCTTCCAAGCGCTCCGCGACGCGTTCCCGCACGACTCCGAGATCGCCTCCGGCCTCGCGCGCTCGCTCGTGCGCGCGGGCAAACCGGGCGACGCGACGGGCGTCGTGCGCGACCTGCTGGCGAGCTCCGCGCGCAACACCCAGGCGGAGGGCCTGGTGCAGTTGATCGACGGGTTGTTCGAGTGGGGGCGCTCCGACGTCGAGCTGCGGCGCGAGCGCGCGATGCTGAACCTCGAACGCGGCGAGACGGACGAAGCGCTGGAAGACTTCGAGCGCTACGTGATCGAGGGCGGCCGCGATCCGGAGGCGATCGCCAAGGTCGTCACGCTCCTGCGCGGATCGCTCGCGCTGCCGAGCGGTTCACCGGACTACGTCGCGCACATGCGGCTCGCGCGCTTCCACCTCTTCTCGGGTTCGCCGCAGGAGGCGCTGTCACTGTTGGAGATCGCGCGGACGTCCGAGGAGACGCGCGACGAGGCGGACGTGTTGCTCGGGCGCGCGGAGCTGGCGGCGTCGAACCCGCGACGTGCGGTGCAGGTGCTCCGCGATGCGATCGGTGGGCGGCACCCGCAGGACGTCCCCGAGCTACACTTCGAGTTGGCGCGCGCGTTCGAATTGCTCGGCGATCTGTCGCAAGCGAAGAAGATCGACGCGGCGCTCGAGCACTTCGTCCCGGGCTTCGTCGAGGACTACCTCAAGGCGCGCCCCGCGTTCGATCGTGCGGACACGGTGTTCATGCCGTCGCGCCCGAGCCAGATCGACGACACGACGAACGTCGAGGCCAGCCACGATACGGACGATCTCTCGCTGCCGGAGGTCGAGGACTTCGAGGACGAGTTCGAGGACGAGGAGACGCGCCACGCGCTGGATCTCTCCGACGTGTTGCTGCCGCGGTACCGGCTGCTCAAGCGCGTCGGCTCCGGCGGGATGGGCGACGTCCACCTCGCGGAGGATCTCGCGCTCGGGCGCGAGGTCGCGATCAAGGTGCTGAGGCGGAGCCTCGCGACGGACCTCTTCATCGCGAAGTTCAAGGAAGATGCGCGCATCGTCGCGAAGCTGTCCCACCCTGGGATCGTCGGGGTCTACGACATCGGTCAACGCGGCGAGTGGTCGTACATCGTGATGGAGTACGTGCCGGGGCCGGACCTCGCGACGTTGGTCCACGCGTCGATGCCGCCGACGATCTCGGAGATCACGGCGACGATCGCGCAGGTCGCCGACGCGATGGACTACGCGCACGGACAAGGCGTCATTCACCGCGATCTCAAACCGGCCAACATCCTGGTCACGGCCGACGGGACGGCGAAGGTCACGGACTTCGGGATCGCCCGTGTCCTCCAGGGCGGCAGCGAGGAGACGGCCTTCTCCGCGGCGGGCCTTCAGGTCGGTACGGTCAACTACATGGCGCCGGAGCAGATCCAGGGCGACCAAGTCGGCCCGAAGACGGACATCTATCTGCTCGGCACGACGCTGTATTACTCGCTGACGCGCCAGTACCCGTACATCGGCGACGCGGTCGTGGTGCAGAAGCTCCGCGAGGACGCCACGCCGATCTCGAAGCACCGCAGCGATCTCAGTCCGGAACTCGCCGCCTGTGTGGCGCGCTCGATGGCGCGCAACCCCGACGCTCGCTTCGGGACGATGTCCGAGTTCGCCCGAGCGCTGCGTGCCCTCCCCGAGATCACGGGCGGAAGCGACCGAACCGAGCTCCTCTGAAACTTCGGATTTCGGTTGGCCTCGCGGCGGCTTTTCAGTATCCACCGCCCCGCTAGTTCAGGCGGGAGGTGCCGAACCCATGATGACGAAGACTCCGATTACGCTCGCGCTCCTTTTCACGACCTCTGTCGCGTTCGCGCAGGAAGACATCGCGACCGAGGACCTCGAGAAGAAGGCGTTGGAGACGCCGAAGGGTGAAGGCGACAAGCCCCCGGAGGACGGCTGGAAGCTCAAGGGCAACCTCGGCTTCTCCGGCTCGCTCACCAACGCGCAGAACTTCGTCGGCGCGGAAGAAGGCACGACGATCCAGCTCGGCTTCCTCCTCGGCATCGACGCCAACTGGCGCTCCGGCCAGCACGGCTGGGAGAACTCGATCAAGGCGCAGCACGCGCAGACGAAGACGCCGAACCTGAGCGCGTGGGTGAAGTCGGCCGACCAGCTCGACCTCCTCTCCACGTACACCTACCGCTTCGACAACCCCGACTGGCTCGGCGCGTTCGGCCGCTTCAAGATGAACACGCAGATCCTCCGCTCGGTGTCGGTGCGATCGGCGGAGTCGGACTACCTCCTCCCGGGATCGACGACTCCGACCACGGTGCCGGGCGAACAGAGCGTGCGCCTCACCGGGCCGTTCGAGCCGCTGCTCCTTCGTGAATCGGCGGGCGCGTTCGCGAAGCCGCTGCAGGAGGAGAACATCAAGCTCAAGGCCAGCCTCGGCCTCGCGGCGCAGCACATCATCACCCGCGACGGTCGCGTGATCGCGGGCGTCGACGAAGGCGCGAGCCCTCGTCCGCTCGTGACCCTCCAAGACCTCGAGAGCGCCAACGACTTCGGTATCGAGATCACGGCGAACGCGGACGGCACGATCATCAAGGAGATGCTGACGTGGAAGCTGTCGCTCGACCTCTTCCAGCCGGTCCTTCCGCCCCCCGACGAAGGCGAGCTCTCCGGCTTCGACCGCCTGAACATGGACCTCGTCGCGGGCCTCTCCCTGAAGCTCGCGAAGTGGCTCTCGCTCGACTACCTCCTCACCGTGCGACGCGTCCCGCAGGTGCTCGAGGAGTTCCAGGTGCAGAACCAGCTCATCCTGACGGCTGGCTTCGACATCCTCTAATCCGCCCCGAGCCTCCGCAGCCGCGACCGCGGCGCCTCCTCGTACGACTCCACCCGATACCCGCGCGCCTCGATGCGCGCTCGGTGGCCGTCTCTCTGCCACGTGAAGATGTTGCGCGCGAGGTCGACGGTGCGCGCGGATCCCTCCGGCCGATAGGCGCCAATGACGAGGCCAGGTCTCGCCGCGACCTCGATCGGACCGTCGTACTCGGCCATGCGTCGCCACGCGAGCGGGGGCTCGCCGCGGTCGAAGCGCTCGGCGAGATTGCAGAGAATCCTCGCGGCCTCGCGGTACGCCGTCGCGACACGCCCTCGAATCGTCGCGTCCTCGAGGAGCGCCTCGTACTTGTAGAGCTGTCGCGCGACGTGTGCCCGTCACAGGTGGCCCGCGGGTGGGCGTGATCGGCGCGCGCGCGCGGATCTCGGGGTTGTCGGCGCACTTGGCTTCCCACGGAACGATCCGCGGGACATCGTCGGCGACATCGACGAGCACGAGGTCCACGCGACTGTCGCCGAGCGCCATCTCCAGATCGATAACGTCCGGATTCGCGGCGACGAGGTCATCGACGAAGCGCTTTTCGTCGCCGGCGAACGTCTGCGCGGTGTCGATCCATCGCGCGACGTTGGCGGGCGAGCGCTGGTCCTCCTGGACGACGACACGCTTGCTCGGTCTACGTCCCGGCGCCTTCGCGATCCCGTCGATGTACGTCTGACTCGCTCGGAGGACTGGCGCATCGCGAACGACCTTCACGTGTGCGACGGATTGCCCCTGCACGTAGAGGTTGAGGTAGTTGCGCCGAATCGCGACCCGGAGCCCGCGGGGACCCGACGGCTCTCCCGGGAAGACCCAGTGTCGGAAGAGTTCCCGGACGGTCGGGTCGTCGCTCCACATGCCCCCGGTGGGGAACGCTCGGGCGAACTCGATCACGCGGGCTTCCGCGCGTAGACGCGCATCAACCCCGACCGCCCCAGCATCGCCAACAGCAGCGTGACCGGCACGTCGTAGACCATCTGCGCGAAGAACCCGAGCGTGAGGAGCGCGCTGCGGTTCGGGCTGAACACCTTCGGCACGAAGCCCCGCACGCCGGCCGCGAAGGTGAGGCTGCCGGCGAGCTCGCCCGGGAACCACGGTCGCGCCACATGCATGACCTCGAGGCCGGCCTGCTCCACGAGCGCGCGCATCGTCGCGGGGCGGTAGTGGTACAGGTGCGTCGGCGGCATCAGGTACAGCCAGTGCCGACCGAAGAGCTTGGCGAGGACGTCGTTGGTCGGTGTCTCCGCGATGAACCAGCCGCCGGGTTTGAGCAGGCGCGCCATGCGCTCGATCTCCGCGGCGGGATCGTAGACGTGCTCGAGGTAGTGCCAGCTCGTGATGAAGTCGAGCGAGCCTTCCGGGTAGTCTTGGTCGGCGAGCTCGCCGACGTCGACGTCCACCTCGTGGACCTTCTTCGCGAACGCCGCGCACTCCGGCGAGAAGTCGACGCCGCGCGCGTCCACGCCACCGAACTGGCGCATGTACCGCGCGAAACCGCCGAGGCCGCAGCCCACGTCCAACAGCTTCTTGCCCGGGCCGAGCTCGACGCCGAGCTTGGTCAACCGGCGCACCGTCCCGAGCGCGCGCAGGCGCCCGGCGATCCCCACCCGCTTGCCCGCCGCGGCGCGGCGCTCGAGCTGCGCGAGCGTATCTTCAGTATAATATCCGGCGTAGAAGGGGCCGATCTCGCTCGGTGACGGGCGCGGGTCGAGGACGAGCGCCCCGCAGGCGTCGCAGCGCTTGTAGGCGTACGCGTCGCCGATCCCGAAGAACTGATCCGAGGCCCGCTCGACGCCGCGGGTCAGCTCGATGTCGGCGTGGACCGGGCAAGCCAGACCGCTGTCCATCAGTCGTCCGACTTCCGCTCGGCTTCGAGCTTCCGATAGATCGTGCGCGCCGCGATCCCGAGGAGCTGCGCGGCGAGGCTCTTGTCACCGCCGGTCTCTTCGAGTGTCTCGTGGATCATGAAGCGCTCGACTTCTTCGAGCTTCGTCCCGATCGGAATGACGATCTTCTTGCCCTCGCGGTGAACCTCGCCGCGCTCGACCTCCGCGTTCTGCACCGGCGCCGGGAGGTTCGCGACCGCGATGACGTCGTCGCGCGTGAGGACGACGGCGCGCTCGATGACGTTCTCCAGCTCGCGCACGTTGCCCGGCCACCCGTAGCGCACGAGCTTGTCGCGCGCCTCCTCGGTCAGGCCGCGCACCGCCTTGTTGTTCTTCTTCGCGTAGAGCCGAATGAAGTGCTCGGCGATCAGCGTGATGTCCTCCGGTCGCTCACGGAGCGGGGGTAGGCGCACCTCGATCACGTTGAGGCGGTAGTAGAGGTCCTCGCGGAACGTGCCGTCCTTCACGGCGGCCTCCAGGTCGCGGTTCGTCGCGGACACCAACCGGAAGTCGACGGAAATCGGGTCGTGACCACCGAGACGCTCGATCTCGTTCTCCTGCAGGACGCGGAGCAACTTGGCTTGCACCGGCGCGGAGAGCTCTCCGACCTCGTCGAGGAACAGCGTGCCGCCGTCCGCGCGCTGGATGCG
>JAUHYN010000484.1 GCA_030426505.1 bacterium
CCCCCGGTCGCGATCTTGCGGATGACCTCGTACCGCCCGATCCGGCGTACGGTGCCTCCCTCTTCGGCCATCCTCACCCAAGCCTCCCGTAAGCGAGAATCGCAGTCAAACTCCGACCCTACTCCTCCTTACAGACCAGACTGCGCCCTCGGTGAGCCCACCTTTTTCCTCCGACGTTCGTCGTGCTACCTCACCGCGTCGTGCGTTCGCTGAATCGACGCGTCGTGCTCGTCACCGGCGCCGCACAGGGCATCGGGCGCGCCACCGCCTCCGCGTTCCTCGAACACGGCGCGCGGGTCGTGCTCACCGACCGCGATCGCGATCGCCTCGAAGCATCGGCGCAGGCGCTGACCGGCGAAACCCATGTGCGCGCCCTCGACGTCACCGACGCCGCGGCGTTCGGCGCCGTCGTCGACGACGTCGAGGCGAACGTGGGCCCGATCGACGTGCTCGTGAACAACGCGGGCATCATGACGATCGGCGCCTTCCTCGATCAGCCGCCCGAACACGACGCGCAGCAGATCGCGGTCAACGTCCACGGAGTCCTCAACGGGATGCGCGCCGTCCTCCCGCGGATGCGCGAGCGCGGTGCGGGCACCGTGGTCAACGTCGCGTCGATGGCCGGCAAGGTCCCCACGCCGTACGCCGCGGTCTACTCGGCGACGAAGCACGCGATCTGCGGGCTCACCGAGGCGGTGCGCTTCGAGCTGAAGGACACCGGCGTCCACCTCGCGTACGTCATGCCCATCCCGGTGCGCACGCAGCTCATCGCCGGCGTGCCCGACCTCGACTGGCCGCCTCCGGTCGAACCCGAAGACGTGGCGGCCGCGATCGTCGACGCGGTGCAGCACGATCGCATCGAGGTCTTCGTCCCGAAGAGCCAGCGCGCGGTGGCGGCGTTGCCGGCCCTGTTCCCGCGCCGCCTGGTCGAGGCCTTCGCCAAGCGCCTCGGCGTGGACGTCCTGTTCGAGCACGCCGACCGCGGCGCGCGCGCCGAGTACGAGGCCCGATCGACCCGCCCTCCGCGATGAACAGCAGTCGGGTGCAGTGGGCAGAGTTGCACCGCTTCGGGTGCGCACTGCACGCGAGACGAGGGCGTGCGATCCGAGATAGTGGCCCTCTGCCCGTTGGCACGGACGATGCTCTTGTCTCGGGTGTCGCTCGAGGAAGAGCGGCAGGACGACAAGGCAAAGGACTACGACCATGAGCATGAATGCACTCCTCGGTGGCTCCCATCTTCTCCGCGCGCTCGGCTTCAACGTCGACGGCTTCTTCGACCAGCTCGAGCAGTTCGGGGGCAACCCGGCGTTCATGCAGGGGCTCAGCGACAGCTTCATGATGGCGGCCGGTTCGTTCGGCGCGAACGCCCTCGCGAACCTGCTCCAGACCGGCGGCATCCCGGCCCAGGGCGCGATGATCCCGCCGAACGCCTACTCGGGCAGCGGCGCCTCCGGCATGTACGCGCCGCCGCAGAACTTCGACTTTGGTGCGGCCCCGGGTCAGGGCTTCTTCGAGGGCATCATGAACCGCCAGCAGGGCCGGCAGTTCGAGCGGATGCTCTCGCAGAACCCGTTCGCGCGTCAGCAGGTCGAGATGATGCTCGGCGGGCACATCATCCCCGACGGCCGTAACGACGGTCGGCTCACGGTCCTCCCGTTCCCGCGCGGTCACGCGCCGGCCGGTGGCCAGCACACGCAGGCGGCCAACCAGGCTCTGCAGTTCATCGATCAGTTCGCGCGCGCCGCGGCCGGCATGGGCCTGCCGCCGTTCATGGCGTTCCCCGCGGTGATGATGGGCGCGCTCTCCAACCTGCTCGGCGGCGGCGGGAGCGGGAACTCACCGGGCGTCGGTGGCGAGTCGTTGCTTTCGGATTGGTTCCGCGGTCGCGCGCCCGGGGGCCAGGGCCAAGTGCCCGGGATGCCCGGCGGCGGCCAGCACGTCAACGGCGGGAACCACCCGGCGCAGGGCTCGTTCGGGATGCACGATCACGGCCTCGACACCGCCGCGATCCTCAACGACTCCAGCCTCACCGTCGAGGACAAGGTCACCCTCCTGATCATGGCCATCATGAAGAAGATGGATAAGGAGATCGAGGAGATGGCCAACTACATCAACAATCTGCAGCAGCAGCAGAGCGGTGGTGGAAAGGGCGGCGGCAAAGGCGGCGGAAAGGGCGGCGGCAAGGGCGGCGGTGGCTCGAGCCCGTCGATCGACGTCGAGACGATGAAGCTCAAGCGCCTCATCGACAAGCGCTCGCAGATGTTCGACATGCTCCGGCAGATCATCGACAAGTACAACGAGACGGCCAAGAACATCATCCAGTCGATCGGCCGCTGATTTCGTTCCATTGCGTCGCCCGTCAGGAGGCCGGCGGCGCGTCACTCGAACCCCCTCCAGGAGGAGGGACGTCGCTCAGGCGTATGGCCAGGAGGCCCACGCCGCGGGGACGCGGACAGGATGTCCGGACAAAAACACCGGTGTGTGGCTGCCCGCGCGCGCTTCGTGTTTCTCTTGGGCGCCGTGACCTTCAGGAAGAGGTCACGGCGCCTTTTTTCGTTCGATGGCCGACGACGACAAACCACGCCCGTCCCTGAAGGATCTCACGCGCTCCTTCAGTCAGATCCCACGCGCCGTCCGCCTCGTGCTCTCCGCCGACGCGAAGAGCGCGACCGGCATCGTCGTGTTCTCGTTCATCGGCGCGCTGCTCCCGCTCGCGATCGCGTACATCGGCAAGCTGATCGTCGACGGCGTCCTCCTCGCCGCCAAGACGGGTGACGCCGCCGACAAACAACGCGCGCTGACGCTCGTCGGCGTGGAGCTCGTGTTGATGATCGGCACCGCGCTCCTCGCGCGCTCCACCGGCCTGCTCCGGTCGCTCCTCGGCACGAAGCTCGGCTACCTCATCAACCTGAGGATCCTCGAGAAGGCGCGCACGCTCGAGCTCGTCCACTTCGAGACGCCGGCGGTCTACGACCAACTCCAGAACGCGCGCCGCGAGGCGAGCTCGCGTCCGCTCAACGCGTTCACCAACGCGGTCGACATCGTGTCGAGCATCGTGACGCTCGTGTCCTACGGCGTGGTGCTCGCGACGTTCTCGCTCGCGCTGCTCATCGTGCTCGTGATCGCGACGGTGCCCACGTTCCTCGTGGAGGCGAAGTTCTCCGGCGAAGCGTTCCGGTTGTTCACGTGGCGCGCGCCGGAGGGCCGGCGGATGCGCTACCTCGAGCTGCTCCTCACGCGCGACACGTACGCGAAGGAGGTGAAGCTGTTCTCGCTCGGCGACCTCCTCCTCGCGCGGTACCGCGAGCTGTACGAGAAGTTCTTCGGCGAGGAGCGTTCGCTCGCGGTGCGTCGTTCGCTGTGGGGCTTCTTGCTCGGCGTCTTCTCCACGCTGTGCCTGTACGGCGCGTACGCGTGGATCGTGTTGGCCACGGTCGACGGCAAACTCACGCTGGGCGACATGACGCTGTACATCTCCGTGTTCCGGCAGGGGCAAGGCAGCTTGCGCAACGTCCTCCGCGCCGTCGGCACGACCTACGAGGACAACATGTTCCTCTCGAACCTGTTCGGGTTCCTCGAGCTACCGACGGAACGCCGCGCGTTGCCGGCGCCGAGCGCGCCCGCGCAGCCGGTCGAGGGCGAGCGCGGCTTCGTCCTCGAGAACGTGAGCTTCAGGTACCCCGGCACGCGGCGGTGGGTGCTCGAGAAGCTCGATCTGAAGATCGGCCCGGAGGAGAAGCTCGCGGTCGTCGGCGCGAACGGCGCGGGCAAGACGACGCTCATCAAGCTCCTCACCGGGCTGTACCAACCGACCGAGGGATCGATCCGCCTCGACGGCGTCCCGCTCGATCAGATCGATCGCGAGGTGCTCAACCGGCGCTTCGGCGTGGTGCTCCAGGACTTCGGTCGCTACCAATTCTCGGCGCAGGACAACGTCGGCCTCGGCCAACCGGATCACCTCGAGGATCTGCCGCGCATCGAAGCGGCGGCGGTGAAGGGCGGGGCGGACGCCGTCATCGCGGACCTCCCGGACGGCTGGTCCACGCAGCTCGGGCGGTGGTTCGACGGCGGCGTCGATCTGTCGATGGGC
Source organism: bacterium (assembly GCA_030426505.1). Classification (GTDB taxonomy): domain Bacteria; phylum Myxococcota; class Kuafuiibacteriia; order Kuafuiibacteriales; family Kuafuiibacteriaceae; genus JAUHYN01. The sequence continues at coordinate 4,091 of JAUHYN010000484.1, forward strand.
AACTGGCAGAAGATCGCGGTGGCTCGCGCGTTCATGCGCGACGCCGACATCCTCGTGCTCGACGAGCCGACCGCGTCTCTCGACGCGGAAGCCGAACACGCGCTGTTCCTACGTTTCCGTGATCTCACAGACAACAAGATGGCGCTGCTCATCTCACACCGCTTCTCCACCGTGCGGATGGCGGACCGCATCGCCGTGCTCGCGAAGGGGCGAATCGAGGAGATCGGGACGCACGACGAGTTGATGGCGCGCGATCTGCGGTACGCGCGCATGTTCACCCTCCAGGCCGCCGGCTACCTCGACCTCGACGGCTCGGGCGCCTCGCTCTGAACCCTGGTACGCTTTTCTCGGACGTGGAGCTCGAAGAGCGACTTGCGCGGGCCGAGTCGGAGGTCCGCCGATTGCGCGCGGAGGCCGAGGCCTTCGAGGCGCGCCTCGCGGAGTCCAAGGCGACGTACGCCGCCCTGGTCGAGGCCGTCCCCGACGCCGTCATCGTCGTCGAGCTCCCGTCGCGTCGCATCGTCGACGCGAACCCCGCGGCCATCGAGCTGTTCGGCTACCCGCAGGAGGAGCTCATCGGCATGACGGGCGATGACCTGTTGTCGGTGGGCGAGGTGGCCGCGCGCAATCGCCTCGACCGGGTCCTCGCTAAGGAAGGGCACGCGTGGAGCCCGGAGATTCGCTCTCAACGGAAGAACGGCGAGGTCATCGCGTGCGACGTGCGCGTGACGGAGTTCGAGGCCGGTGGGCGCAAGCTCCGCGCGGCGATCATCCGCGACGTCACCTACCGGCTCGAGCAGCGCTCGCAGCTCGAACAGGCGGATCGCCTCGCTGCGATCGGTCGGCTCTCGGCGGGCATCGCGCACGAGATCAACAACCCGTCCACCGTCGTGCTCGCCAACGCGGAGGCCGCGGAGCTCCCGCTCGAAGACCTCGACGCGATGCTCGCTCGACTGGAGGGCCTCGCGCCCGCCGTGCCGGTGATCGGGCCGCTCCTCGACAGCTACAAACCGCGCGACGCCCTCGCCGAGCTGCGCATCGGTAACGAGCAGACGCGCCACGGCATCCTGCGCGTCGCCGCGATCGTCGGTGACCTGATGCGCTTCGCGCGCGTCGACACGAAGCGCGCGCCGGGCCCGACGGATTTGAACGAGGTCGTGCGCGCGGCGATGACGATGACGCGCCCCGAGGTGCGCGGCCGCGCGACGCTCGAGCTGAAGGAGGGCGACGTCCCCTCGGTCATCATGCGCTCCGGAGAGATCGGCCAGATCCTCGTGAACCTCATCTCGAACGCGGCGCACGCGATCCGCGAGGGTGACCCGGCCGGCAACGCGATCATCATCCGCACCGGGCGCGCCGAGGGCGGCGTCTTCTGCACCGTCTCGGACACGGGCGGCGGCGTGGACGACGCGCACCGCCACCGCATCTTCGAGCCCTTCTTCACCACGAAGCCCTCGGGCCTCGGGACGGGGCTCGGCCTGTCGATCTCCACGCGCATCGCGCACGAGCACGGCGGCACGCTGTCGCTCGAGTCCACGAGCGCCGCCGGGAGCACGTTCAGGCTATGGCTCCCGGACGTCCGGAACCTCGAACCGAACCAGACCGGGCCCTACACGCCGGTGCCGATCGGGCGGCTGAGGATCCTCGTCGTCGACGACGAGACCGACGTCCTGATCAGCCTCCGCCGCCTCCTCGGCGCGACGCACGACGTCGTGACCGCCGCGAGTGGCGACGACGCGATCGCGCTCCTCGAGAACGACAGCGCGTTCGACATCATCCTCTGCGACGTCATGATGCCGGGCGTCGACGGCCCCGCGACGTTCGGCGTGATCGCGGAGCGTCACCCCGACCTCGTCGATCGCGTCGTCTTCATGACCGGCGGGCTCCCGAGCTCGCGCGCGCGCGAGTTCGTGGAGCAGCGGGGTGAGTTGGTCGTCGCGAAGCCCGTCACGCGCGACGGCCTCTACCGCGCGTTCGCGACGGTGCGCCGCCGCGCGATGCTCAGAGCGCCCCTTCCGCCTCCATCAGGCGGCGGATGATCCGCGGGTAGATCGTCCCGTAGCCGACCATCTTCGCGAGGAACGCCGAGCGATCGAACGCCGCGCCGCCCTTCGCCTGGCCTTGCCGGTAGATCGACATCATCTCGCGGTAGCCCACGAAGTACGTCGACAGCTGCGTCGAAGTGAGCTGCGCGCGACGGAGCTTGCGGGTCGCCTCCGCCTCCTCCTGGAAGCCCTTCTCGGTCATCAACGCCATCGCGAAGGCCTCGGCGCCGTCCTCCTGGGTCGTGTGGAGCTTCACGTCGATCATCGCGTTGATGAAGATGCGCAGCTTCATCTTCAGCGAGAACAACTTCGACAGCGGCTCGTCCGATCGGTAGCCGGCCTCGTGGACCAGCTCCTCGATCATCACGGCCCAACCCTCCGCCATCGTCGATGACTCCAGCGCGCGCTTCGTCACCGACGCGTAGGGGCTGTGGCTCGACCAGTA
>JAUHYN010000485.1 GCA_030426505.1 bacterium
CAAGCTGCAGGCGCACCTCGACGCGCGAAGCGATCTGCAGGCACGCCTCGGGATCTCGACCACGCGCGCGTACAACCGACCGGACCCTTCGCTCGTGGATCCGTGGAACGACGTGACGTTCTCGTACAACGTCCCGGCGTCCGGGAAGCACATGATCTGGGACATGACCGCCGACCTGAACGTGCGCATCGCCGTCGCCGCGCTCCACACCGACACCACACGCGTCGCGACCATCAACCTCGTCGACTGCCCCGGCTACACGTTCGGGTACTCCGACGGGATGTACGGCTCGGACAACACGCACGACCTCACGCACAAGGTGAACGCGCCGGGTACGCCTCAGAGCGGCGACCCGGCGGCGCGCGCGATGATCGAACAGCAGCACCTCGCGACGATGGCGAAGGTGCGCTTGCTGTTGGATCTCCTCGCGGCCGCGCCGGAGACGGATGGTCAGTCGCTCCTCGACCACACGCTCGTCGTCTTCACGAGCGAGCTCGCCGACGGGAGCCACGCGCTCACGCGCCTGCCGTGGTTCGTCGTCGGCGACGGCCACGGCTTCTTCCGCACCGGGCGCTACGTCCGCCTGCCGCGACGCGGGAGCGGGCGACCGCACAACGATCTCTTCGTCTCGCTCGCGCAGGCGATGGGCGTCCCGATCGACACGTTCGGAGCGGCGAACGTCTGCACCGGCCCCCTCACCGAGCTGCACGCGTAGCGCTATCCGCCGCGCAGGCGCGCGAGGCGCCGCTCGGCCTGCGCGAGGCGACGCTTCACGGTCGCCGAAGAGAGCCGCACCGACTCGGCGATCTCCGGGATCGTGAGCCCGTCCACGTAGCGCAGGCGAAAGATCTGGAGCACACCGCGGGGGATCGCGTTGAGCGTGTCGAACGCGCGCCGGAGATCCGCCGTGACGTCCGGCGGCGCGGGGCGCGTCACGTAGAGGTCGTTCGTGACCTCGAACTCATCGATGTCGAGGTGAGGTTCGCGGCGACGTCGCTGCGACTTCCACCCGAGGCGTTGCGTGACCTCGTAGATCCAAGTGCCGAACGCCGCCGGGCGTTCCAAACGATCGAGCCCCATGAACGCGGCGAGGAAGACGTCCTGCACCAGATCCTCGACGTCGGCGCTGCTCTTCAACAGACGCGACGCGAGCCGCGTGACGCGCCCGATGTAGCGCTCCCACAACGCGCGCTCCGCCCAAGGCTCGTGACGCCGCGCTGCGTAGACCAGCTCGGTATCCGTGAAGATCTCGGGTCCCGCGTAACCCACGACGTGACGTGGAAGATGCAGGCTGCATTCCGCGCTTTAGGAGGAGCGCGACCGAGCGAGGTGAGTTGAGCGTGGCTTCGGTGTTCGGTCCGAGCGACAAATCGCCCCAACGAGGCGCGACGACGCGCAACGCGGGACGCGTCACCGCGGTGATCCGGGGCGCGCGCGGACGCGACCCCGGCTGATCACGAGGCGCACGCGCGCGCCGCGCCACAGGGTTCGCGGCGCGGTCGGATCGACGTCCGCGGCGAGCACGACGAGGTCCGCCGCGGCGCCTTCGCGCACGGGCCCCGAGCCGTACGCAGCCAACGCCTCCTCGAGCGTGACCACCTGGTGCGCGTTCCACCCATCCTGGGGCGCGCCGTTTTCGTCGCGCCGCGTGAGCGCGACGGCGAGCCCACGCAGCGGATCCGCGCTCATCACCGGCCAGTCCGATCCGAACCGCAGCGTCGCGCCCGCGTCGAGCAGCGCGCGCCACGGGAAGGTGTTCGGCAGGCGCGCGGCGCCGAGGTTCCTCGACCAGACCCCCGCGTCCGGCGTCGGGCCGAACGGGTTCGCGTGGTACGGCTGCATCGACGCCGTCACGCCGAGCTCCGCGAAGCGCGGGAGGTCCGAGGGGTCCGCGACCTCGACGTGTTCGATGCGGTGCCCAGGGGTCGTGGTGCCTTCGAACGCGTCGAGCGCCATGCGTACGGCGGCGTCGCCGATGCAGTGGAGCGCCACTCGGAAGCCCGCGCCGTCGGCGCGTTTCACCAGCTCGTCGAGGCGGTCCTTCGGTATGAGGGGAGCGCCGCGGGTGCTCGCGTCGGTCGCGTAGGGCTCGAGGAGGTAGGCGGTCTTCGCTTCGACCACGCCGTCGACGAAGCCTTTGAGGTAGCCGAAGCGGCCCGGGTGTTCTTCGCGCAAGTGCGCGTACGCTTCGAGGTCGCCGTCGAGCGGGAGGGAGACCGTCGCGCGGATCGGGAGCGCGTCGCGCGCCTCGAGCGCGTCGTAGAGGGCGAACGTCTCGGGGTCCGTCGTGATGTCGTCGACCGAGGTCACCCCGAGCGCGAGGACGTGATCGATCGCGATCTCGAGCGCCGCGATCTTCTCTTCGCGCGACCGCGCCGGCACGTGGTCTTCGACGGACGCGATCGCGCCCTCCAACAACAGCCCGGAGCCCTCGACACCGGCGGCGCGCAACGCGGCGTCGTTCACCCACGCCGCGTGGCCGTCGTAGCTCTCCAGGAAGATCGGGCGCGCGTCGACGCCCGCGAGGAGCGCGGCCGAAGGTTCGGGCGCCGCATCGAACGTCCAGCCGCGCCCGATGATCCAAGCGTGGTCGGAGTGCTCGGCCGCGAACCGCTTCACGCGCTCGAGGATCTGGTCGACGTCGTCCGCGCCCGTGAGGTCGGCGCTCGTGAGTGCGGTGGCGCCGGACATCATGTGGACGTGCGCGTCGTGGAAGGCGGGGAGGACCCACGCGCCGGCGGCGTCGATGCGGTCGGTACACCCGCCGACCTCGCCTTCGTAGAGGCCGGCGATGCGGTCTTCGACGATCACGATCGAAGTGAGGGTGTCACGGTCGAGCGTCCGCGCGTTGGCGACGCAGAGCCGTTCGGTCCCGGCGTGTTTCGACGGCGGCGTGGTCGCGCACGCGCAAACGAACAGGAGGAGCGTCGCCCATCTCACGCCTGACCGTCTCGCGCAGAGCGTCGCCGAACACAAGGCGCTCACGACGCGAGGCGCTCGCGCGCGCGGTCGGCCCACACGGAGTCCGGCTGCTCCTCGACGATCCGCCGGAGGAAGGGCGCCGCGGCTTCGGGGCGCCCGCGTGACGCGTGGAGCTCTGCGATCACCCAGAGCGCGCGGACGTAGCGGACGCCGGCGCGGTGGTCCGCGAAGAGGCGCCGCATGACGTCCTGCGCGGCGTCGAGATCTCCGCGCGCAGCCGCGGCGGTGAGGACGTGATCGAGGAGGTCTTCGCCGAGCGCGACGTCGCGCCGGGCGGCGAGCCAGCGGTAGTCGTCGAGGACGCGCGCGGGTTCGCGTGACGACCACCGCGCGAACGTGTGGCGCGCGCACGCCGCGACGGTCGTGGCGTCGCCGGTGCGGCGCGCGAGTGTGTGGGTGAGTTCGGTGATGTCGAAGCGATCCGGGTGGCGCGCGCGGGCGGCGAGGGCCTTGGTGAGCGCGGCTTCGTTCGCGCCGCGCGCGGCGAGCTGTTCGGCGTCTTCGAAGTCGAGGTCTTCGACGTCTTCGCCGCTCGCGACGTCGGCGGCGTGTTTGAAGCGGCGGTCGAGGCCGACGACCCGGATCACGCCGGCGACGACGAGCCCGAACGCGAACCCCGCGGCGTGCGCGGAGTAGGCGACGCCCTCTTCGAATTCGATGGAGACGAGCTGTTGGAGGAACCACAGCGGCAGCACGATCCACGCGGGGACCTCGAACGTGCCCTTCGCGATCCACACGAAGTAGAAGAAGCGGATCTTCGCGGTCGCGTGGAGCGCGAGGAACGCACCCATCGTCGCCGCGAGCGCGCCGGATGCGCCCACCAGCGGGGTCTGTTCGCCGAGGTGCATCGCGATGTAGCCGAAGGCCGAGACGACGCCCCCGACCAGGTACAGCGCGAGGAAGCGCAGTCGCCCCCATCGCTCTTCGATCGCGACACCCATCAAGTAGAGGATCAGCAGGTTGCCGAGCAGGTGCTCGAGGCTCCCGTGCGCGAACATGTACGTGATCAGCGAGAGCGGCTTCACCTCGGCGGGGCGTACGCCGAGGCGGCGCGAGGGGAGGGCGGCGAGCTCTTCGTGGTAGTTCGCGTCGAGGAGGGCGAAGAGCTCTTGTTGAGCGGGGTCGCCGATTCGTTTGTCGCGGAGGAGCGATGCGATCTCGTCGACGTCGTCCGGGCACTCGTTCTTGCGGACGCACTCGGCGCCGACGAGGCGCAGCGTGTCGTAGCGCGCGCGGGCGGTGTCCAGGAAGGCGCGCTTCGCGGCGTCCTCGACGCTGCACGCTTGGATGCGGAGCACGACGCAGATCGCGGCGATCGCGATCGTCACCCACGGCAGCCGCCGGAAGCGGTGCTGTTCGTGGCCGATGGGGATGAGGAACAAGGCGCTGGATGATAGCAACGCGCGCGCGCGTCGCGGTGGGTTATTCGGCGAGGGCCTCGGTCTGTTCGGGTGACCAGAGGATCTTCGTGACGGGCGGCCTCGGTCGGGCGTCCGGGGCCTCGGCGTCCGCCTTGGGTTCGCGCACCAGGAACGGGACCTTCATTCCGCCGCCGAAGACGAGCGCGCCGCCTATCGCGGCGAAGGCGGTGAGCCAACCGGGCGTCCGTCGTTGGTACTGCTCGACGCGCCGGCGCCGGAGGCGTTTGCCGTCGCTGCCCTCCACCCGCACGTCGACGTAGAAGTCATAGCGGCCCTTCGCATTCAGGCCGGCGACGACCGGGATCTCGAGGAGGCCGACTTCGAGCGGACCGAGCTCCATGCGGGACTGGGCTTCGACGATCAGGGGTGACTTCGACTTCTTCGAAGGCGTGAGTCGGAAGACGAACGTCCGCGGGTGGTCCCAGCAGTTCTGCGCGAAGACGGCGACGGGGGTCGCTTCGCCTCCACGCAGGTCGGTCTGGTGCGCGACGGCGAATTGGACGCCGTCGACCTCGTGGGCGCCGCCGTCCCCGAACTCTTCACGGAGGATGTCGGGGTACGGGTCCGTCCCGAGCTGAGTTCGGATGAGATAGCCGGCCGAGGCGATCGCGATGAGCCCGGTGAGTACGGCGACGCCCGCTGCGACCGGGTGGGGTTCGACGCCGAGATAGGCGACGGCGCCCGTGATGATCGCGACGATGAGTCCGCCGACCGAAGTAAATTTACAGACGCCGACGAAGTCGCGCTTCCCTTCGACGACGAGCCCCAGCGCGATGATCACGAGGCTCCCGGCGAACACAAGGTAGGTGGTCATGCTCGCGGGCTCACCGTCCTCGGAGGTGAAGCCGATGCTCGTGAAGGCGGCGGCGACGCACGCGATGGCGATGAGTAGCCACACGAGGATGTAGCCGCGAGCGGATGACTTCGGCATGGGTTCGCGCGGGAGACTACACGAGATCGGCCTACCGCGATCAGCTGTTGCGGATGTCGCGCACGGAAGACCGGGGCCCCCACTTGGGAGGCGCGTTGCCGCCGCTCTTGATCATGCGGACGATACGCCCGCGGTGGCCGCGGTAGGGCTCGAGGAGCTCGAGCATTCGGTCGTCGTCGGCGCGAGGCTCGCCGGCGAGGTTGAACGCGATGACGTTCGGGAGGTGGTAGTCGCCGACGGGGACCGCGTCCGGATCGCCGAGCGCGGCGCCCATCACGACGCCGGCGGTCCACGGGCCGATGCCTCGGAACTTGAGGAGGTGGGCGTAGGCGTCGGCGTGGCTCATCTTCTCCGCGCGTTGCAGCGCGCGCGCGTGGGAGGCGATTCGCTTGAGTAGATCGGCGCGGTGTCGCTCCACGTTGAGCGGGTGGAAGTCGTAGTACGGCTGTCGCGCGAGCACGCGGGGCTCGGGGAGGACGATCAGATCGTCGCGCGGCCCCGGCGCGCGCTCGCCCCACTTGTAGGCGATGGCGCGGAGCGCGTCCTTCGAGTTCTTGCCGGTCACCTTCTGCGCGACCGCGACGGCGATCGTCTGCGCGTACAGGTCCTTGGTGTGGCCGATGCGGTAGCCCGGCATGCGCTTCGCGAGCTCGCGGACGATCGCGTGTTCCATCGGGACGCCCTCGAATCCGGTGTCGTTCAGCCCGACGAGGTCCGGGACGTCGTCGAGCAGGAGCGCTCCGCCGTCGCCCCACGCTTCGGCCCGCAGGTGGTCGCCGTGGTGCGTGATGCGGACGGTCGCGACGCCTTCGGGGGTACGTCGCGCGTACCAGGCGCCGGTCTCGTCGAAGCGACGCCAGGTCTCCGCGCCCCACAGCGCGCTGAGGCGCCAGGTGCGTTCGAGATCGAGCGGGCGCGCGTCGAGTGGGTAGTCGCGGTGCGGCATCGAAATGCGGAGCGTGAGTGTAGCCGACTTCGAGCGATTGAATTTCGAAACGGACGTAACTCGCGCGCGCCCCCGAGGAATCTCGGCGGAGCGGAAGCTCAAGGAATTGCGAATGGTTGCGCGTTGACGAGGGTCGAGTCGACGTCCACGATCGCCCTCGTGTTTCGGCGGATCGGCATTCAGCTCGCGGCGTGGACCGTCGTCGTGGGCTGTTCGGGGGAGGGCGCGATGTCGTTGCCGTCGGCCGAGGAGATCGCCGTGCCCCTCCGAGGGACGTATCGAGCGTCGGACGAG
>JAUHYN010000486.1 GCA_030426505.1 bacterium
CGATGATCTGCCGGAGCATGTCGAACATCTGCGAGCGCTTGTCGATGAGGCGCTTCAGCTTCATCGTCTCGACGTCGATCGACGGCGCGCCGCCGCCGCCCTTTCCTCCGCCGCCTTTGCCGCCCCCGCCCTTGCCGCCGCTCTGCTGCTGCTGAAGGGCGTTGATGTAGTTCGCCTGGGCTTCGATCTGCTTGTCCATCTGCTTCATGATGATCATGAGCATCAGCGTGATCTTGTCCTCGACCGTGAGCGCCGGGTCGTTCAACACCGAGCTCGCGCTCCCGCTCCCGCTCCCGCCCCCGCACGACGACGCCGAGGACCGCGAGCCACAGCTCCCCCCCGCGCAGTTCGCGAGCCCGTTCGACATCGCGTTGCGGTAGGAGCCGCCCTGATTCTGGAGCATCTGCTGCACCGTGGACCGCGCGGGATCGTCCCCCAGCTCCGGTGAGGATCCCGGCGCGAACGGCTGCACGCGCAGGCGCCCGTCCGGCCCCGGCTGGATGCGGCCGCCGACCATGCGCTCGAGCATCTGGCGCCCGAACGGGTCGGTCCGGAGGAAGCGCCCGAGGCGGCTCGCGTCGCCCGCGTCGCCCAGATCCGCGAACGTGGGCGCCCCCGGCGCGTAGCCCCGCGGGACCTCGCCGTTCGGCGTGGGCAGCCCACGCGACGGCGCGATCATCCCGCCCCTCAGCAGTTCGCGGAGCCGCTCCGGGCCGAAGCCCGACAAGTGCGCGAGGCCCGCCGAGAGCGCGGCGAGATCCTCGGGGCGCCGCCCCTGCGACGCGAGTGGGTCGGCGACCGCCGGACCGTCGAGACCGAGTTGATTGAAGAGATCCGCAGCGGTGCGGAAGCGTCGAACATTGAAACCCATCCTGGGAGACCTCCTGGCCGTGACGAATTGCACAGCCGGGGCCAACCGCTCGGGGGCCTCTCGTGTCGGGACCGCGCTCCACCGGCGGTCCAGTCACGCGCGATCGAGTGCGGGGTCAGTGCGTGCGGAGGTACTCGCGCGCGAAGTCCGTGCTCTTGTCGTACGACGCGCGGATCTCCTGCCCGATGATGTCCTCGATCTTCTTGCCGACGATCGCGATCTTCACCACGACCTCGCCCTCGATCCGCCGCACGCAGGTATCGGCCGAGGCGCCGGGCTCGAGCTTGTACGTCCCCTTCGCCGTCACGCGGTCCGCGAGCTTCGACGGGATGACCTCCCACGTGCTCGTGCGGGTCTTCGGATCGGAGCGCTCGATGAACTCGTAGGAGAGCGCCTTCGCGCCCACGACCTTCGCGATCGGCCCGGGCAGCTCCTTGTCGCTCGTGATGCGCGAGCGCGTGAAGGTCACGCCGCCCTCGTCGCGCGACTCGAGGACCTCGCGCTGCATGCTCCCCTTCCCCACCGCCGCTTCGTACTCGTCGCTCATCAAGAGCGACCACGCGGTGACGGGATCGCGCGGGAGGTCGTGGACCAGCTCGAACTTCATGGCCGCTCGAACTCCTTGTCGAGGAGGTAGATGTACATGACGGCCATCGAGTCCTGCGGCTCGTCGGTCGTGTTGTTGTAGGTGCTGACGAGCTCGTACTCGTGGTCGTCGTAGAACGGGATGCCCTCGGCGCTCGACATGTAGTCGACGTGCTCGAGGCCGATCTTCTCAGTGTAATTGCGCGCGCGGCTCTTGAAGACCGTCTTCTTCGCGGTCTTGTCGACCAGCTCCAGCGACTCCGCGAACGGGTGCAGGTGCACCGCGATGTAGTGCGCGGTCGTGTCGTACGGGACGCCGATCAGCCGCGTCGCGATGGTGCGATTCACTTCGCGCCCCGGCCGCACGACCCAGTGCCCGGTGAAGCGCCGGCCCTGCGGATCGTCGTACTCGTGCTCGGATGCGTTCTCGCGCATCAGGCAGCCCTCGCCGTGGCCCTCGCCCGGCGACACACCGAAGTGCCCGTCCGGCCCCTCGAGGAGCGCGAGGCCGTACGCGCTCTTCTGGAAGAGCGGCTGCATCTTCCCGCCCTGCACCTCGTTGTCGCGCGCGTAGCGCACGGTGACGCGGTGGCGCACCTTGAGGTCCTTCGGCTTGGCGATGTTGAGGTTCAGCACCTGCGTGGTGAGCGAGAGCTTCTCGTCGGAGCGCATCGGGATGCCGAAGCCGGACGGGAAGCGGATGTCGAACTGGCCCTGCGAGAGCGTGAAGAGGCGCCCCGAGATCCCGCGCTGCGCGTCGACGAACTCCGCGTGTTTCGTCGGATCGAGATCGAGGTTGGAGTGACACATGAACTCCTGCGGCATCGAGGAGTTGCCGTCCGGGCCGACCATGTTGGCCTGGTACCCGGTGATCCACACCAACTCCTTGGCCTTCGGATCGCCGAGCTCGATCTCCGTCGTGCTCTGCGGCCCCATCATCGACTTGTACTTCTTGTCGACGGTGTAGACCGGCGAGAGGACGTCCTTCTCGCGCTCTTTGAACTTCACCTTCGGCGCCGCGGCGAAGGCCACCGAGACGACCGCGAAGGCGCCGAGGATCACGAGCCCGTTGATCGGAATCGAACGCTTCATGCGCGCAGCATCATCATCGAACCGCCCATTGGAGGCAAAGGTCGGATGGTCCGTTCGAACGCGCTTCACGAACCGGGGTTTCGGGTCGGTCGAATGCCGTAATTTGCCTGCACGAAGGCGAATTCGCTCGCATCCGTGTGTTACGTCGAATGGCACGGGACGTACGGCGGAGTGTCGGGACACACCCCCGCCGGAGTACATCGAGACGTAGGATCTGGGACGGGGACGAACGGAAAAGAGGGAGTGGGATGAAGCACAATGCGGTCTTCGTGTGGGGACTGGCGGCGGCCCTGACGCCGTCCATGGCGCTGGCCTTTGCGCCACATCAGCACGGGGAGGGACAGAACGCCCTGTGGCTGCCGAGCGGCGTGACAGCCCGGATGGAACCGGCGGTCACACGATCGACCCCGCGCGCAGCGTACGATCGCTGGAACGCGTTCCTCGAGGCGTCGGGCGGGACCTGGCGCGCGCAGTGGGACGCCGACACGAAGATCCCCACGCGCATCTACGGCTCCGGGATCCACTTCCCGGGCGCGACCGCGGACGCCGACCTCGCCGAAGCCGCCGCGCGTGAAGTGCTCACGCAGCACCTCGCGCTCCTCGCCCCCGGCACGAACGCCGCGGACCTCGAGCTGGTCTCGAACCACTACGCCGAGAGCAGCAAGCTCCGCACGGTCGCGTTCGAGCTCCGCTACGCGGGCTTCGAGATCGTCGGCGCGAACCTCAACGTGCGGATCAAGAACGACCGCCTGTTCGTGCTCGGCTCGGGCGCCTACCCGAACGTCGCGGTGGAGCTGCCCACGCGCCGCACCGCCGCCGCGACCCTCGAGCGCAACGCACTCGCCGCGATCGGACACGACGCCAAAGGCGTGCGCCTGTACGCGCCCGCCGCGACGCCGGTCGTGCTCCCGATCGTCCACACCGACGGCCGCGTGACGAGCCACTTCGTCTCCGAGGTCGTGGTGAGCGCCGAAGCGCCGTTCGGGCGCTGGTCGGTCTACCTCGACGTCGAGACCGGCCGCGAGGTCGCGCGCCGTCAGACGCTGCGCTTCGCCACCGGCACGATCAAGATCAACGCCCCCGAGCGCCGCCCCGGCGCGACGCGCCTCGACTGGGTCGCGCGCGACGCGGACGTCAGCGTCGGCCAGCAGAGCGGCGCGACGGACGGCGCCGGCGTCCTCACTTGGAACGGCACCGGCCCGATCTCCGGCACGGTCGTCCCCTACGGCGACGAGGTCCACGTCAGCAACGACTCCGGCCCGCGCGCGAGCTTCGACTTCACGCTCGAGGACGGCGGCGAAGTGATCTGGAACGACGCCTCCGACGAGGCGGTCGACGCGCAGCTCAACACGTTCATCGCGTCGCGCGTCGTGAAGGAGCGCGCGCGGATCATCGCGCCGAACCTCGGCTGGCACGCGGACGCCGTCGAAGCGACCGTCAACATCGACAACTCGTGCAACGCGTTCTCCGACGGGACGACGATCAACTTCTTCTCGTCGAGCCGTCAGTGCGAGAACACGGGCCGCCTGCCGGACGTCGTCTACCACGAGTACGGTCACTCGTTTCACGCGCACGTGATCATCCGCGGCGCGGGTTCGTTCGACACCGCGCTCTCCGAAGGCGCGAGCGACTACATGTCCGCGACGATCACCGAGGACCCGGGGATGGGCCGCGGCTTCTTCCGCAGCAACGCTCCGCTCCGTCACATCGATCCGGCGAACGAGGAAGCGGTCTGGCCCGAAGACATCGGCGAGCCGCACACGACCGGCCTGATCTTCGCGGGCGCGATGTGGGATCTGCGCAAGCAACTCATCAGCGACTTCGGTGATCAGGACCAGGCCGTCGCGTACACCGACCAGCTCTACTTCGAGGCGCTGCGCCGCTCGCGCGACATCCCGTCCTCCTACGTCGAGGTCCTCGCGGCCGACGACGACGACGGCAACCTGATGAACGGCACGCCGAACACCTGCGCGATCAACGACGCGTTCGGTCGTCACGGCCTCGCGGACATCGAGCTGGTCGCGGTGCCGATCGGCAAGCCGACGATCTCGCAGATGCTCCAGGTCGAGCTGCCCGTGGGCACGATCGAGAACACCTGCCCGGGCGCCACGATCTCCAGCGTGGCGCTCGACTGGCGCGCGCGGGACGACGTCGGCGCGGGCTCGCTGCCGATGGTCGCGACGCAGATCGGCTACGCCGAGCAGATCCCCAGCCAGGTGCAGGGGACGGTCGTGCAGTACCGCATCGAGGTCACGCTCGACAGCGGCGACAAGATCCTCCTCCCGGACAACCCGGCGGACCCGTACTACGAGCACTTCGTCGGCGAGGTCACGGAGATCTACTGCATGGCCTTCGAGTCGAGCCGGAACCCCGAAGCGGAGGGCTGGACCCACTCGCTGTTGATGGGTGAGCAGCGCGAAGGCGCCGACGACTGGACGTACGGGCCGCCGATGGCGCCCGCGAACAGTGGCGATCCGCAGGAGGCGTACAGCGGCGCTTGGGTGGCCGGTAACGATCTCGGCGGCGGCAACTACAACGGCCTGTACCAGTCGAACAAACAGAACGAGCTGCGCTCGCCGTCGATCCCCACGCACGACTTCGAGGTCGTCCGGCTGCAATACCGCCGCTGGCTCACCGTCGAGGACGGCGACTTCGACCACGCGGAGATCTTCGCGAACGACGAGCTGGTCTGGGCGAACTACGCGACTGGCAACCAGGGCGACACGCACCACGTCGACAAGGAGTGGCGCTTCCACGACGTCGACCTGAGCGATCAGGTCCGCGCCGGTGAAGTCCAGGTCTCGTTCCGCCTCACGTCGGACCGCGGCCTCGAGATGGGCGGCTGGACCCTCGATGACTTCTGCGTCGTCGGCTACAACACCACGCCCCCCGCGGTCTGCGGCAACGGCACCGTCGAAGACGGCGAGGCCTGCGACGACGGCAACGGGACGAGCGGCGACGGCTGCGAGGCCGACTGCTCGATCACGATCATCCAGCCGATGTGCGGCAACGGCGTGATCGATCCGGGCGAGGCCTGCGACGACGGCAACCTCACCGCGGGCGACGGCTGCGACATGAACTGCATGCCGACCGTCTCGAACCCGATGTGCGAGGGCGCCGAGTGCAACCCGCAGCAGATGAACCCGGACGACGAGCTCATGCAGCTCGGCGACGGCGGCTGCGGCTGCACGGCGACCGAGTCGCGCGGCGGCGGGGCCTGGGCTGCGCTGTTGCTGCTCGGCCTCTTCGCGCGGCGTCGCCGTCGCTGACGAGCGGCCATCGACACCCTCCTCCCCTACCTCCTGACGGCGGTCGTCAGCGTCGCCCTCGCGCTCGCGGGGGTGTCGCGCTGGCGCCGCCGCCGCCTGCACCGACGCTTCGAACGCGCCGCCCGCGCCGAGCGGGACGCGATCACGCTCGCGCGGCGCGCGGGGTACCTGGTGGAGGGCGTCCAGGTGGAGCGCCGCTTCGTGATGCGCGTGGACGGCGATGCCCACGAGGTCACCGTCCGCGCCGACATGATCCTCACCCGCGGGCGCCGCCGCTACCTCGCCGAAGTGAAGTCCGGGCGCGTCGCGACCGATCCCACCTCGACCGCGACGCGGCGACAGCTCCTCGAGTACGCCCACGCGTTCGACGCCGACGGCGTGCTCCTCTTCGACATGGAGGCCAAGCGCATCCGCGCCGTGGAGGTGCTGACGGGCCCGCGCCGACGCCGCGCCGTCTGGCCCTGGTTGGTGCTGGGCGCCGCGCTCGGGTGGGCCGCGGCGACGTATCTCGACCTCGGGATTTTGCTGGGCATCGTCACCCAACGGCACTAGGGTCCGCCGCATGACGAAGATCCGACCCCTCCTCCTCGTTCCGGCGCTGTTCGCGATGACCGTCGGCTGCGAGCAGGGCGCCAAGAAGCCGGCCGACGCCGCCAAGCCCGCGACCGAGAAGAAGGCCATGGAGGCCAAGAAGGCCGACCCCGCTGCGGCCAAGCCGATGGCCGCGCCGCCGCCCGCCCCGTCCGACATCCC
>JAUHYN010000001.1 GCA_030426505.1 bacterium
CGACGCTCAGTTCGTCATCAAGGCCGGCCTGGAGCGTTCTGACCTCCAACCCAACGACACGATCGACCTCACACGACATGCCAAAGCGTGGCTCGCCAACCACGCGAGGCTGAAGGGCGCGGGCCAGGTCCTCAAGGCATGTCTCGAGTTGACCAAACTCGAGAGTGAAGACTTGAAGACGTTCGTCGGACGCACCTGGGAGTGGTTCGATCAACACGAGGAGTTCGAGCACGCAAAGTTCGTTCTCAAGGCGCTTCTCGACCGCACGGATCTCGATGAGCAGCACTCTCGAGAGGCAAGAGCGTATGCTCTGAGTTGGCTCGAACGGAACATCGAGCTCCCAGATTCGGAGTAGGTTCTGAAGCGCACCGACCTTTCGCCACAGGACATCTTGACGGCGATCCCGATCGCCCACGCTTGGCTCGACCTTCAGGGTGAAAATGTGGGGGCTCAGTTCATCCTGAAGGTCCTCTTGGGGTTGCCTCACGACGACCCGAAGCACGGTGCAGCCACGGACAAGGCATCCTTCCGCTGGCTCGCCGCGTTCAGCACGAACCCTGATGCCTCCTACGTCCTCGTTCCCTTCTTGAAGCGAGAGATCTCCGATCCAACGCAGCGCAGTGGACTGCTCTCAGCGATTCTCATTTGGCTCGACGCAAACTGGGACAAATCCGATACTTCCTGGGTCCTCAAGAAAGTGATCTTTTGGCCCGATGCACCGCCCAGCCTGATTCGTAGGATCGCCAAGTTGCTGATGGAGCGACCCTGGGACCCCGAGTTCGGGTGGAAGCTCAGCAGGCTGCTCACACGCAAACCTCCCATCGAGTTCGATATCTGGGCCCGGGCTGCGTTGGTGCTCGCCGATCGTCTTCACGCACGACAGGCGGATCGCCGACTGATCGGACATCTCGGCGGCGCCGTCGCAAAGCGCCTCGGGAGCGGAGACGCTGAGGAGGCTCGATCGTGGCACTCCATGGTTGCGGACTGGAGATCGGCCAAGCCCGACGCCACGGCGACGCTCATCGACGCGCTGATTCTGACCGAGCCGGCGCCCGACCCATGACTCACACGTGTCCGTTCGGCTTCCCGTTCTTCGGCGCCGAGCGCGACCAGATCTCCGTCACCTCGCTCGTCGCGTGGCGCACCAGCCAGCGCTCGACCACCGGGAAGACCTCGTCCGGGGCTTGGCGGCCGAGGAGGAGGCCGCCGTGGCCGTACTCCACGTCGCAGCCGCGGTCCTTGCCCATGACCACGAACTGCACGTCCTCGCTGCCCACGCGGTCCGCGACGAACTTCACCGCGCGCGGGGGCGCGAGGGAGTCCTTCGAGCCGGCGATCAGGAGGGTCGGCACCTTCAGGTTCTCGAGGCCGTCCTCGAGCTTGGTGCCGTCCATCGAATGTAATCCACCCGAGCGAACCCACGACAGCATCAACCGGATGATGCCCGGCGGGATGTCCTCCGCGAGGGACGCGAACAAGCGACGCAGCAGCGGATCGTCGAGCGGCGCGATCTTCGACAGCAGGATCTTCGGGAACAGGTTCAGCCAACTCGAGATCGGGACGCCGAGGCGGCCGAGCCACGCGAGCGGCAGCGGCCGACGGAACAGGTGCGCCAACACCCAGCCCGGCGCGCGCAACGCGCGAAGATACTTCTGATGGGAGATCGTCCCCGGGCTCCCGATCGCGACGACCCCCGCGATGCGCGACGTCAGCGGGTGCGCCTTCGCGAAGAAGAAGTACTGCAGGATCCCGCCCCAGCTGTGACCGACCCACAGCACGCGCTTCGCGGCCGTCAGATCCAGCACCGTCTCGATCGCCGTCGCGACGTCCTGCTCGACCTCGTCGTCGAGCGTCCAGTCCGCGCCCTTCGGCACCGTCGCGCGGCCGTGGCCCCGGGTCTCGAGGACCCAGACGTCGAAGCCCGCCCGCGCCAACGTGCGCGCGAGCGACATGCGGTCCCCGGACACCCCGTCGTCGAAGAAGTCCATGTTGAACCGGTTCGCCCCGAGGCCGTGGCACAGGATCACCGGCTCGCCATACCGTTGGAGCTCCGGCGGGTGGTGGTAGAGCGCGATGTGATGCCCGACATCCGACAGCTCGACGGTCAACGTCTCGACCGAGCCCGCGTCATCGAGCCGGAACGAACGCGAGAACGCCTCCGCCATGAAGACGTACGCGACCCCGGCCACGACCAGGGCCATCAGCGCGTAGAACAGCGTGTCGCCCGTCATGTCGTTACGATCATCGCACGTCCTGTGCTGCGATGCTCGTTCGAGCGTGCTAGCGTGAATGGCCTTGGCGCGGACTGGCCAGCCCCGGAAGAAACGCCGGCGTCGCATTCGCTTCGACCTGCAGAAGGCGATGTTCGTCCTGCCGAACGCCTTCACGGTCTCGAGCATCTTCTGCGGCTTCTACGCCATCACCCTCTGTATGGGAGACGCCGAGCCCGGCGACCTGTACCGCGCCGCCATCGCGATCTTCTTCGGCATGTTCTTCGACATGTTCGACGGCCGCGTCGCGCGACTGACGAAGACGCAGAGCGAGTTCGGCATGCAGCTCGACTCGCTCGCCGACCAGGTCTCGTTCGGCGCCGCGCCGGGCGTACTCCTGTGGCGGTGGTGCCTCTACGAGCTCGAGTTCATCGGGCTCTTCATCGCGTTCCTCTACGTCGCGTGCGGCGCGCTCCGCCTCGCGCGGTTCAACGTCCTCGCGACGCGTGAACCGGGCTCGTCGAAGTACTTCGTGGGCCTCCCGATCCCGCTCGCCGCGGGCACCGTCGTCGCGATGGTCATGGCGAGCTACCCGTTCGGCGAACCCAAGTACGGCGGGCCGCCGAGCGTCGCGGCCGTCGCGCTCGTCCTCGCGGCGCTCATGGTGTCCAACGTGCGCTACCGCACGTTCAAGGATCTCCGCCCCTCGAAGAAGTCGGTCTCGATCGCCTTCGTGGTCTGCATCGTCTTCGCCGCCGTCTCCGCGCAGCTCAAGCCCACGGTGGCCCTCGCGGTGCTCTTCATCGGCTACATCTCGCTCGGCCTCACCGAGGAGGTCGTCTTCTTCAAGCGCCGCCGCGCCGAGAAGGAGGCCGTGCTCCCCGAGGACGACGAGGGCGAGAGCGACGAAGAGTTCGACGACGACGACGACGACGAGGAAGAGCTCGAAGAGCCCCCCGCCCTCGCCTGAGCCCCGCGAAACCCGAGGAGGCGCGTGTCCTACCCGAGCCCTCGACGCGTGCCATAACGGGCGGTCCGCACCCTGACCGATGGTTTGTGATCCCCAGGCGCGGTGCCCTGTCTCTAGAATGCGATGGAGTCTCCTCCCGGCCGCCACGGCGGTCGTGTTGCTGGCGTCCGACGCGTGGGCTCTGCCCGTCGCGCCCGGCGCCTTCTGCGACGCCTACCCCGAAGCCCCGACGTGCCTCGCCGGACTCCCGGCCTGCACGTACTGCCACGCCGGCACACCGCCCACGCGCAATCGATTCGGTATGGCGCTCGAAGCGAAGATCCTCCCGGCGATGTCGCGGCCGTTGTCGGCCGAAGACTTCCTCGGCGCGCTCCCCACGGCGCTGATGGAGCTCGAGGGCGAGGACGCCGACGGCGACGGGTACACGAACCTCGACGAGATCCTCTCCGGCACGTTGCCCGGTGACGACCTCTCGCGCCCCGACGAGATCGAGTGCGTCGGCAAGACCGGGACGAACAACCAGTACGACGTCTGCAACTGGGACGCGCGCTACGCGTTCAAGAAGGTCAGCCTCGACTTCTGCGGCCGCTCCCCGACGTGGGAACAGATGCAAGCGTTCGAGGCCGCCGCCGATCCGCGCGCCGCGGTCCACGCGCGA
The DNA here is from genome assembly GCA_030426505.1 of bacterium. Lineage (GTDB taxonomy): Bacteria > Myxococcota > Kuafuiibacteriia > Kuafuiibacteriales > Kuafuiibacteriaceae > JAUHYN01. Next base: position 3,839 of record JAUHYN010000001.1, read on the forward strand.
CTCACCGAGTGCCTCGACAGCCCATTCTGGATCGGACAGGACGGCCAGCTCTGGGAGCTCGCCCACAAGAAGATCCGCCCCATCCAGGCGATCAAGTCCGGCGACGACGGCGGCGTCATCCCGCTCGCCGACTACTACGACGACTACCGCCTCTTCGTGTACGCGCAGACCGACGACCACGACGCCCGCAGCGTCCTCACCGCGGACTTCTTCACCGTCGCGCGCACCAACGCGAACGGCCAGACCACGCACTACGACGTCGCGACCGGCGGCGACCGCACCGGCCGCCAGGACGTCTCGACCGACCGCCGCGCGGGCATGATGACCACGCGCTGGAACCTCGTCCTCAACGTCATGTTCACCGCGCTCCCGCGCACGGCCGCCGCGCAGGCGTACCGGTCGTTCCTCGGTATGGACATCGCGCGGCTTCAGGGCCTGAACCCGATCGCGAACGAGCCCGTCGACTACGACGACAAGGGCGTGCAGGCGGACGCGTGCAAGGTCTGCCACTCCACGCTCGACCCGGCGTCGTACCCCTTCAAGAACTACCAAGGCCTCACCGGCAGCGTCGGCACGTACGACCCTAACCGCATCGAGGACGACTTCCGCAACGAGGGCGCGAACATCACCGCGATGCCGGAGCAGGGCTACGTGCTCGGGCAGCCGGTGAGCGACCTCACCGAGTGGGCCCAGGTCGCCGCGAACAGCGAGGCCTTCGCCGCAGCGTCCGTCATGGAGTACTGGCGCCTCCTCCTCGGACACGAGCCGCTCGCGTCCGAGCAGGAAGAGTTCAACGCGCTGTGGACCACGCTGATGGGCCGCAACAACTACCGGATCGAGCGGATGCTCCACGATCTGATCGACACGGAGGCCTACGGTGTTCCGTAAGACGTACGCGGTCCTCGCTCTGTCCTCGTTCCTCTACGCGTGCCCGTCGGCCGAGCCCACGCCCGGCGACAACCCCACGCGCGACGGCGGCACTTCCGTCGACGACCCCAACCGCGACGGCGGCGTCACGACGACCACGCCGAGCTTCCTCGCGTCGGAGAAGGGCAGCGTTCGCTTCAAGCGAAACCGCCGCATCCAAGCCGACTTCGCGACGGCGCTCGACCTGAACGACGCCGCGGTCTGCAACGAGCTCGGCCAGTACTCCTGCGCCGACTTCATCCACCGCATCACGCTCGGCGGCGTCGAGGCGTACGTGCAGGGCTTGAACGAGCCGCTGCCGTTCACCTCGGTCACCACGCCGCTCGCCGTGGAGCGCATGGCGCTGTTCGCCTGCCGCGAGCGCGTCACGACGGACCTCGCCGACTCGGACAACGCGCGCATCTGGGGCGGGCTGCCGCTCGCCAACGGGGCGCTCGCGGACGTGGAGGCCGAAGAGGTCGCCGCCGCCGTCCAACGTCTCTACCAGCGCGCGTTGCTGAGGAACCCCACGCCCGACGAGGTCGCGCACCATCGTCAGCTCTATCGCGACATCGAAGCCGACGGGCAGCCGAACGCTGCGCGGGACTGGGCCATCCTGTCCTGCCACGCCGTCCTCACTTCGATGGAGTCGCTGTTCTACTGAGGAGAGCCCAGACATGCGCGATCTCAACCGACGTAACTTCCTCAAGGGCCTCGGCGCCGCCTCACTCGGTGGCGCCGTGTCGCCGCTCCTCGCGAAGCAAGCCTTCGCGCAGGACGGCAAGAAGCCCAAGTTCCTGATCGTGATCGCGGGCGCCGGCGGCGCTTCGCTGATCGACAGCTTCCTCGCGATCCGCGAGTCCGAGGCCGGCAACGCCGCGCCCACGCTCAACTGCTTCCGCGACGCGGAGGTCGAGTCGTGGACGGACACGCCGTTCCGCGCGGTGAACCTGCAGCGCAACCAGGTCGGCGCGATCCCGATCCCGTTCCGCACCAACCAGTCCGCGTTCGTGCGCAAGCACATGAACGACCTCATGGTCGTCACGCACACGGGCACGAGCGTGAACCACACCGTCGCGCAGAAGCGCGCGATCACCGGCAACGAGGCCTGGAACGGGCGCACGCTGCAGGAGGCCGTCGCGGCCGAGTACGGCGCCACGCTCGCGCTCCCGAACGTGAACATGGCGGCGGGTGGCTACCTCGAGCCGGGCATCGACCGCACGCTCCCCGCGTACGCGGTGGGTGAGCCGGTGGCGCGTCCCGACTTCTGGCCGCTGTCACTCGACGGTGCGCGCGGGATCAAGGACACGCCGTCGCGCTCACGGCTCGAGCTCGCGCGCACGCTGCGCAACGAGAAGCTCGATCCCGAGTCGACGTTCTTCCGCACCTTCGAGGAGAGCCCGCGGCTTCAGCGCTGGACCGAACAGCGCCGCCTCGCGAAGGGCCTCGAGATGCAGGACCTGATCACGAAGCTCAACGCGTACCCGAACATCCCCGGGAGCATCCCCCTCAACGAGTACGGGCTCGACGAGTCACCGGACGGCCAGGTCGTGCGCGACGCGTTCCCGAAGTTCACGCAGGATCCGCTCGAGGCGCAGGCGATGCTCGCCTACCTCCTCATCAAGAACCGGGTCTCCTGCACGGTGACGATCTCGCCGTCGTTCAACGTACTCCTCACGACGTCGCCGCCGGCGCTCACGAACCCGCCGCTCGCTTTCGACTTCTCGCACCAGTCGCACCGCGACGCGCAGGCCGTGATGTGGCAGCGCATCACCGGCATCGCGGATCGGCTCGTGGACCTGTTGAAGGCGGAGGAGTTCGAGGCCGGCGAGTCGCTGTGGGATCGCTCGATGATCTTCTTCGCGAGCGACTTCGGCCGCACGAAGCGGCGCCCCGCGAACTCGCAGAGCTTCGGGTCGTCGCACGACCTCAACAACGGCTTCGCGGTGCTCTCACCGTTCGTGAACGGCAACAAGGTGCTCGGCGGCGTCGACCCGGCGACCGGCCTCACCTACGGCTTCGACCCGACCACGGGCGAGCCGGACCCCGGCCGCACGATGCAGGAGAAGGAGATCTACGCAGGCCTCCTCCACGCGCTGGACGTCGACACGACCGGCGCGGGACTCCCCGACATGCGCGCGATGCGCAAGAACGCCTGACGCCGGGCGCGGAGGGCGTATGATGCCCCCGCCCGCGCGATGACCGACACCCTGAAAGATCCGGACGCGTACCTGCAGGGGCGCGTCGCGCTCTTCTCCCGTGCCGCTGCGCTGTTCTTCGGGGTCATGTTCGTCCTCGATATGGCGTCGCCGTCGGTCGCGGACGAGGCCACGTGGTCATCGACGCGCGTCGTCGGGCTCTCCGTCACCGCGACCTTCGGGTTGATCTGGCTCGCCACGCGCCGCGGGCGACGGCCGGCGCGCGTCTCTCGCACGCTCGAGCTAGGCGGGATGCTCGTCGCGATGACGATGTTCGCCGCGCTGCCGCTGTCGCCCCCGATCACCGGCGCGGGGGGCGTCATGGGCATGATCGTCGCGATCCCGATGGGTGTGATCGTGCTGTTGCGCGCCGCGGTGATCCCGAGCGTCGCGTGGCTCTCCGCACTGATCGCCCTCGTGTGGGGCGCGGCGATCACGGTGACCTCGGTGCTCGGCTGGGAACACGTCGTCGTCACCATCCCGGTAGACGAGACGTTCGACTCGCGCGCGCTCCCGCTCACGGTCAACGGCTTCGCGACGGTCGGCTTCGCGTTCGTGGCCGGCGTGATCTCTCGGGTCGTCCACGGCCTCGAGACACGCGTCCGCGACTTCATGCAGCTCGGCCAGTACACGCTCGAGGCCAAGCTCGGCGAAGGCGGGATGGGCGCCGTCTACCGCGCGCGTCACGCGATGCTTCGGCGGCCCACGGCGGTGAAGTTGCTACCGCCCGCGAAGGCCGGAGAAGAGGCGATCGCGCGCTTCGAGCGCGAGGTCCAACAGACGAGCCGCCTCACGCACCCGAACACCGTCGCCATCTTCGACTTCGGGCGCACGAGCGACGGCGTCTTCTACTACGCGATGGAGTACCTCGACGGCGTCAGCCTCGAGCAACTCGTCGCGCGATTCGGGCCGCTCCCCGAGGGCCGCGTCGTCCACATCCTCCGGCAGGTCGCGAGCGCGCTCGCGGAGGCGCACGGCGTCGGCCTGGTCCACCGCGACATCAAGCCGGACAACATCATCCTCTGCGAACGCGGCGGCGTCGCGGACGTCGTGAAGGTCGTGGACTTCGGGCTCGTGAAGGACATCCAGACCTCGAGCGATCCCGGCGTGACCACCGCGAACACCGTGCAGGGCACGCCGCTGTACCTCGCGCCCGAGGCGCTCACGGATCCGGACGCCGTCGACGCGCGGACGGATCTCTACGCGCTCGGAGCGGTCGCCTACTTCCTCCTCACCGGCTCGCCCGTGTTCGACGGCAACGTGGTGCAGGTGCTCGGCCACCACATCCACACCGCGCCCACGCCGCCGAGCGAACGGCGCGACGACGCGATCGATCCGCAGCTCGAACGGATCGTGTTGAAGTGTCTCGCGAAGGCGCCCACGGATCGGTTCGCGTCGGCGGGGGATCTGATCGAAGCGCTCGACGCCTGCACGGCCCGCTGGACACGCGCCGACGCGACGGGGTGGTGGAGTCAGCACCGGGCCCAGATCGGCGAGGCGCGAGAGGCGTCGGTCGAGACTTCACACAAGACCATCGCGCGCGACCTCGCCTGAATCCGATCAAAGCGCGTGGCGCCAGATCCCGTTCCGCGCGTCGTCCGGCGCGGCCACTGCGCGCACCAAGAAGAACAGCTGCCCGTTCGCGACGACGCCCGGAGCCGCGAAGCGATCCAAGACGCGATCGTCGTTGGTGACGAGGTCGCGCACGTTGCAGCGCGCCGACCTGCGGGAACGGCGGGCCGGCGGCGGCGTCGACCGTGTAGATGAGCTGCGTGCTCGACGGTCCGAAGAACATCCCGGTCCGCGAGGGCGACGACACCGGGATCGTCACGGTCGTGGAGAGCGCGAAACCGTAGACGACGATCGATGTCCCGCCGAAGAACGCGAGGCGGCTCGAGTCAGGTGAGATGACCGGCGGCGGGCCGGAGGTCGGGACCGCCGCGATCGGCGAAGTGATCTGCGTCGCGACGTCGTAGCGCGCGACCTGATCCGCCGAACTCACGAAGACCAGCACCGAGCTGTCCGGCGCGAACACCGGCGGGTAGAGTGGACGAGGAGCACGTCGCCCGCCGAGCGCGCGGCGTGGACGACGACGTCGTCGCTCGCGAGGAGCTGCTGCGACGCGAGCAGATCGATCCGCGGCACTTCGAAGACGCCGGGGAGCACCACCACGTCGTCCATGCGCTCGGTGAAGCGGCCCGCGGTCGAGACCGTGAGGCGGTAGACGCCCACCGGCAAGCCGCGGAACGTGTACGCGCCGCTCGAGCTCGTGACCGTCGTCGCGAGGATCTCGGAGGCGCTGCTCGTCGCGACGCGGCGGAGTTGGACGTCGATGCCGCCGTGCTGCGTGGCCCCCTCGCGGAGCGCGATCCCCACGACGTCGCCGGTCAGGTCCTCGGGCGTGCCGCCGCCCGCGCCCGAGCAAACGTACGTGGTCGACGCGATCTCCGCGTTCGAGAGCGCGCCGTCGCCGTCCGCGTCGACGCCGACGTGAATCGCGGCGCCACCCGCCGGACAATTCGCGCCCGCCGGCTCCGGGTCGACGCGCACGAGGCTCCCGGCCGCGCCCGGCGTACCCATCGCGCCGGTGGCGCCCGCGGGACCTGCGGGGCCGGAAGCGCCCGTCGCGGGTTCGAAAGGCGGTCCGTGACCGCGGTCGTTCGGGGACGTCCTCTTGGGGCCATCGAACGCGCGTGCTAGCAAATCGAGCCGTGAGACGCGTCGCGATCGCCCTCCTCCTCGCCGCCGCGTGCAGCGGCAACTCCGACGACGACGACGACGCGACGTCCCCGCGCGACGCGGGCGCGGTGACCCGGGACGCCGGCGTGCGCGACGGCGGCGCGACGCCGTACGACGGCGGCCCGCTCCCCTCCTTCTGCGAGGCGCGTTGCGACTTCGAGACCCGCTGCAACCCCGGCGAGACGAGCGACTACTGCGGCGCGCCGTGTACGCCGTGGTCCGAAGCGATCCGCCCCGCGGCCCTCGAGGAATTGGCGAGCTGCCTCGGCGTGGGCGCCGACTGCTCCGCCGCCGGCGACGAAGACAGCTGCTTCGCCATGGCCGCGCAGGCCGCGGGCACGCGCGCGCTCGACACGATGCTCCGCGACGCCTGCACGACGAAGCACACCGCGTGCGGCGACACGTTCCCCGTCGCAATCTGCGCCGACACGAACAACATCGAGCTGTACGTCGACTCGGTGTTGGTCGCGTTGAACGGGTGCTTCGCGCCGAACGCCGACTGCATGGACGTCTTCGACTGTTTCCTGGCGGCGATCCCGTCGATCGACTGAGGCCGGGAGCGCGTCAGCGTTTCGCGGCGAAGCGCCCGACGATCGGGACGTGATCCGACAGCCCGTCCCACGGCCCGGGCGCGCCGAATGGGTGCGTGTCCTCGAAGTCGAGCCACCGGAGGCCAGGCCCCGCGAAGATGTGGTCGAGGCGCATCCGGTAGCGGAGGAACCCCGCGGTCGGCCACGCCGTACGGAGCGCGTCGACCGAAGATCCAAGGACCTCCGGGAACGGGTCGCGCACGTGCAGCACGTCTTGGATCTGATCGTAGACCGGCGAACCCGGGAGCGAGTTGAAGTCGCCGACGATCAAGTAGCGATCGCTCGACTTGTTCTCCTCGACGAACGACGCGAGCGCCGCGATCTCCCGCGACTGGTTCTTGCCGTAGCCCATGCGCCCCGGGATTCGATAGAAGTCTTTTGAAAAGAACGCTGGCAGGGACAGGTGCGTGTTGAAGATGTCGACGTCCCAGCCGTCGCTCGTCGCGACCCGGACGTGCGCGCAGATCCGCGACTGCTTCCATCGCGCCGAGGGCCCCGCGCGCCGATGCGTGATCTCGCCGTGACCGCCGACCGCGGCGATCACACGATCGTCGTCGCGCACGAGGACCGCGAGGCCCGTCGTGTAGATGTGCGCCTTCCCGAGGCGATAGGTGTGCGCGGGGAAGTAGTGCGGGCGGTAGCGGTGATAGCGGTCGGCGTGGTGGAGCGCCCAGTCGAAGCGCTTCATGAACGCCTCGATCTGCGTCTCGCCCATGTGACTCGGCGTGTGCGAGAGCGTCGAGCGGAGCGAGCGCGTCTCGACCTCCTGCAGGCAGATCACGTCCGGTAGCGTGTCGAGCTTCGCGATGGCGTCGGTGATGCCGTCGATCGCGATTCGCCGCGACGCGGCGCCGCGCATGGGCGCCACGTGTCCGAAGTACCGGACGTTGTATGTCATCACCCGGAGCGTCACGGATCAGTTCGGCGGGCGCGTGTCGTCGTAGATCCGGCGGAGCAGCTCGAGGCCCGGGCGCAGCTCACCGTCCGCGATGCGATGCACCGTGCGCTGGAGGATGTTGTTCACCGGGACCGCGATCCCGTGCCGGTCCGCGCGCGAGACCACTTCACCGTTGAGGTAGTCGACGGCGGGGCGACGGCCGCGCTCGATCGCCGCGAGCATCGACGAGCGGAGCCGACGGTAGCGCGCGCCGACCGCGAGGAGCAGCGCGTGCTTCTTCACGAGTGAAGCGGAGCCGCTCGACGTCTTCTCTTGCTCGGTGAGCGCGAGCTTCTCGAGGTTGAGCGTCCCGGCGACCTTCTCGAGGCGGACCTCTTCTGCGCGCGCGACCTCGACCGTCTCGGTCATGACCTCCAGCGCGAGGCGCCGCACGAAGCGGTGCGCGAGGAGGTTACCGAGGCGATCGCCGCCGACCGTCCCGAGCGTGGAGATCGCGCAGTTGATCGCGAGCTTGCTCCAACGCGCGCCGCGCAGGTTCTCCGTGATCTGCACGGGCCCGATGCACTCGAGCAGCGTGGAGAGCTCGTCGCAACGCTCTTCGGCGACGCCATCGAGGCACCCGAGCGTGAAGCCACCGGACGACGTGCGCTGGTAGCGACCAGGGCCGACCATCGACGCGCCCCAGGCGATGATGCCGCCGACCACGCGCTCGCGACCGACGAGCTGCGCGACGCGCTCTTCGCAGAGGCCGTTCTGGAAGCACACCATCACGCCGTCCTCGGCGAGCGCGGCCATCGCGGTGCGCGCGGCGACTTCGACCTGCGGCGGTTGCGTGGCGAGGAGGATGTATTGGTAGCCGGGCCCGTCGATCGGCGGCTCGGCGTACGCGGTGCCGGGGATGATGCGGGTCTCGCCGTCGCCGCCGACCCAGAAGCCGCTGCGCTCGATGGAGTCGCGGATCGCCTGGTTCGTGCTGACCGGTGTGACGGTGCAGCCTTGTTCGATCAAGTGCGCAGCGACGATCCCACCGATGCCGCCGAGCCCCATCACGAGGACGCGGGGGGACTGGTCGTCCGTGATCATCCGAGCGGCGCTCCGACTTCGAACACCAAGTGCGGCGCGGGGCGGAAGTAGAAGATGCGCCAACCCCACTCGGTGTCTTCGGGGCGATCGTCCACGCGCAACTTCGACGCGAGGAGCTGACCGTAGATGCGATCGACCTCTTGCGGCGTCGCGACCTGGAGCGTCACGAGGACGTCGTTCTCACCGAGGTCGCCCGCCGGCGGGTGGTGCGCGACGGTGGAGTGGCCCATGTGGAAGGACAACAAACTCCCGTTGTCGATCTCCACTTGGCCGGAGACGATCTGACAGAATCTCTTCAGTGGATCGCCGTTCGTGTTGAACAGGCAGACCTGTGCGAGGTGGGCGGGCATCGGCGTTCGCAGATACCTCCGATCGCAGCGTCCGGCTACCGGTCCGTCGGCCGGCCACGGCACACGGATTCAGTACCGAAATGTACGGGCGCTTCCGACGCGTCGGTAGGTCAGGGATGGTTCGACAAAACGGTGGCTTGGCGGAAACCGTCTGAAAAGTCGGTGGGTTGTGCGGCCCCGCACGTTCCAAATGGCCGTTGACGGGCTGATCGGCGGGGGGCATATCAGCGGCGCCTTGACCACTGAATCGTCATTCATTTCCGACCCGTGCGCCGGGAATGCAGACCTCACGATGGATACGAAGGAGTACGGCATGACGCAGACGCTCGTCGACGGGCTCGCGGCCGCCGCGGCTATCGACCACAAAGGCTACACGTTCCTCGACGACCGCCTCGAGGGCGAGGAGTGGTCGTTCGCGCGGATCAGCGCGGAGGCCGACCGCCGCGCGCGTTACTTCCGTTCGCTCGGTCTCGAGAAAGGCGATCGCCTCGCGATGATCGTCCCGGACGGTGAGGACTTCGTGCTCTCGTTCTTCGGCGCGGTGCGCGCCGGGATCGTTCCGGTCCCGATGTACCCGCCGCTCGCGCTCGGCAAGCTCGACAGCTACATCGACACGGCCGCGCGCATCCTCGGCACCGCCTCCGCGAAGATGCTGCTCACCACGAAGCAGGTCTCGCCGATCCTCTGGTCGCTGCTCTCGCGCGTCGAGACGCTCGAAGAGATCGTGCTGACCGAGAAGGTCCGCGACCACGACGACAGCACCATCACCGCGACGCTCGACGACATCGTCATCGAGCCGAGCGACGCGTGCTTCCTGCAGTTCACGTCCGGCTCCACGTCGGATCCGAAGGGCGTCATCGTCTCGCACGAGAACCTCGTCGCGAACGCGAACGCCATCATGTACGACGGGCTCGACTGCGATCCGGAGACGGACCGCGGCGTGAGCTGGCTGCCGCTCTACCACGACATGGGGCTCATCGGCTTCGTGATCTCCCCGCTCATCGCGCACGTCCCGGTGGTGTTCATACCCACGCTGTCGTTCGTGAAGCGGCCGCCGGTGTGGCTCGACGTCGTCAACGAGTACCGCGGCACGATCACCTTCGCGCCGAACTTCGCGTTCGGCCTCGCGACGAAGCGCGCCACGCCTCAGAAGCTCGCGCAGCTCGACTTGTCCTGCATCCGTGTCCTCGGGTGTGGCGCCGAGCCGATCAACCCGACCACGATGCGCGCGTTCGTCGACAAGTTCGCGACGGCCGGCTTCTCGCCCAACGCCTTGATGCCTTGCTACGGGATGGCGGAGGCGACGCTCGCGATGTCGTTCGATCGCCTCGATCGTCCGATGAACACGCTGACGATCGACCGCGACGCGTACGAGGGCGACAAGGTCGCCAAGGAAGCGGCCGAGGGCCTCGAGCTCGTCGGCTGTGGCGCGACGTTCCCGAACCACGACGTGGCGATCATGGGCGCGAAGGGCGAGCTGCTCGAAGACGGCCAGGTCGGCGAGATCGTGTTCCGCGGACCGAGCGTCACGCGCGGCTACTTCGAGAACGCCGACGCCACGAAGGATCTCCTCGCGGGCGGCTGGCTGCACACGGGTGACCTCGGGTTCAAGAAGAACGGCACGCTGTACATCTCGGGGCGCCAGAAGGACCTCGTGATCCTCAACGGCCGCAACTACTACCCGCAGTCGATCGAGTGGGAGGTCGAGCAGATCGACGGGATCCGCAAGGGCAACGTCGTCGCGTTCTCGACCCCGGGCGACAGCTCGGAAGAGCTGGTCGTCGTCGCGGAGACGAAGGTCGCGGAGAAGGACCTCCTCGAGGCCGCGGTGAAGCGCCGTGTCCACGACGCGTTCGGCATCCGGCCGCGCGAGATCGTCCTGGTGGGCCCCGGAGGTCTGCCGAAGACGTCGAGCGGCAAGCTGCAGCGCCGAAAGACGAAGCAACTGTTCGAAGAAGGCACGCTCGGTACGGAGAACCGGTTGATGGGTTCGACGGCGACGCGGGTCGCTCTCGCGCGTCACCTGACGCGCTCCGCGTTCGCGCGGTTCACTCACAACATCAAGAAGACGGCGCGTCCGGCGAAGAAGCTCGTCGACGTCGTGCGTCGCGCCGAAAGCAGGTAACCACGATGGGCTCCACAAAAGACGAAGTCCAAGTCAGCTACGACGTCTCCAACGAGTTCTTCCGCCTCTGGCTGGATGAGCGGATGAACTACACGTGCGGTGTCTTCGAGGGGACGGACAACCTCGAAGAGGCGCAGGTGAAGAAGCTGAACGTCATCCACGACTTCGCGAAGATCACCCCCGAGAAGCGCGTGCTCGACATCGGCTGCGGCTGGGGCGCGAACATCGAGTTCCTCGCGATGGACAAGGGCGTGAAGGACGTCAACGGCGTGACGCTCTCCTCGGCGCAGTTCGAAGAGATCCAGCGCCGCAACGTCCCCGGTGTGACCGCGGAGTGCGTGAACTTCTTCGACTACGAGCCGAAGGAGAAGTTCGACGCGCTGACGTCGATCTGCATGATCGAGCACGTCGCGTCGCCGGAGGAGGCCCGCAACGGCCGCGCGGTCGATCTCTACCGCCGCTACTTCAAGCGCGCGCACGAGCTCACGAACCCGGGCGCGTACTTCGGGCTCCAGACGATCCTCCGCAACTTCGTCCCGCGCACGAAGAAGGACATCCAGGACATCGGCTGGGTCACGTACAAGATCTTCCCCGGCGGCATCACCCCGCGCATGGAAGACATCGTGATGGGCGTGAACCCGTACTGGGAGGTCGTCGAGGTCAAGACGCGCCGCGAGGACTACGGCAAGACCTGCTGGCACTGGCGTGACCGCCTCCGCAAGAACGAGACGCTGATCCGCGAGAAGTGGGGCAACGAGGTCTTCGACGACTACGACCGTTACCTGTCCACGTGCGTCACCGCGTTCGACAAGCACTACCAGTCGCTCGCGCAGTGGTCGCTCCGCCGCATCGACTGATCTCGATCTCTGAGTACAAGGACCAAGAAGGAATTATCGAAATGAACGATCAACAAATCATCGCCCTGTTCCAAGAGGCCGTCGCGGAAGTCGACGGCAACGTGAAGCTCGGCGAGATGACGGCGGCCACCGAGCTCTCCTCGCTCGGCCTCGACTCGGTGATGACGATGGAAGTCATCGGCGTCATGGAAGAGAAGCTCAACGTTCGCTTCCCCGACGAGGACCTCGCGACGCTCAAGAACATGGGCGATCTCACCAAGCTGATCCACCGCCTCAGCTGAGTCAGGAACCGACCGTGGCCAAGAACCGAGCCTTTCGCGAGGCGATCTATCGCGAGTACATGGAGTTCTTCGAGCGAGCGGAGAGAAACCGCCGCTGGAGCGTCTTCACGGACATCCCGTGGGACCAGCTCGCCGAAGAGAACAACGACGAAGAAGCCGCGTTGAACGCGGAGACGTTCGTCGGCGTGGAGTCGTATCTCCCCGACTACGTGTCGCAGGGGATCAACGTCGTCCGCGAGATGTTCGGTCAGGCCTGGTTCTCCGCGAACTGGGGCTACGAGGAGTCGAAGCACGCGCTCGCGCTGCGCGAGTACCTCGTACGCTCCGGGCAGCGGACGTCGGAGCAGATGTTCGACTACGAGGAAGAGATCCTCGGCAAGAAGTGGACGCTGCCCTTCGAGACCGCGCGGCAGATGACCTTCTACGGCGCCGTCCAGGAGCTCGCGACCTTCATGATGTACAAACATCAGGAGAAGCTCGCGCGCGATCGCGGCGACGAGGTGCTCGCCACGATCTACGGCTACGTGGGTCGCGACGAGGCGGCGCACGCCGACTTCTACCGGAAGGTCACCCAGCTCGAGATCGTCGAGGACCGCGAAGGCGCGATCCGTGACATGGCGCTGGTCTTCAAGAACTTCCGGATGCCCGGCACGCTCCTCGTCCCCGACTACGACGCGCGCACCGAGGTGATGCGCAAGACAGGCGGCGTGGACCGCGGCGTCTTCTTCAAGGAGGTGTGGTTCCCCACCCTCAAGAAGGTCGGCGTCACCCGCGAGGAGATCACGCGCGCCAGCGCCGAGCTCCGCAAGTCCGCCGCCTGAGTTCTCCCCTCCCCCTTTCGCCCCGAAAGGCGCTTCGAAAAATGACCATGACCTCAGACCCCATCGCGATCGTCGGCATCGGTTGCCGCTTCCCTCGGGCCAAGGACGCCGACCAGTTCTGGAGCCTCATCGCGCGCGGCGAGACCACGTTCTCACGCGTGCCGGCGGACCGGTGGAATCACGAGGCGTTCTACTCGAAGAGCCAGCGCGACATCGACAAGGCGTGGGTCGACGCCGGGTCGTTCCTCGAGGAGTACCGGGAGTTCGCCGCGATGCACTACGGCATCGCGCCGCGGCGCCTTGAAGTCATGGACCCGCAGCAGCGCCTCCTCATCGAGATGACGCGCTCCGCGATTCAAGACGCGGGCTACGAGCTCAAGGGGTTCGAACGCAAGAACACCGGCGTGTACGTCGGCGTCTCCATCAGTGAGTTCCAGAGCATCATCCAGGCGCGCATGGGCGCCATGCGCATGATCAGCGGTGAGTTCGGCGGCGCGGCCGGGAACCAAGAACTCATCGACGCCATCCTCGCCCTCTCCGCCAACATCGCGCCGATCCGCGCCTTCACGCTCAGCGGTAATCTCACCGCGCTCGCCGCCGCAGCCGTCGCGCAGGTCCACGACCTGGGCGGACCGGCCTACACACTCGACTCCGCGTGCGCCTCGGCGTCGCTCGCCGTCCACGACGCGGTCACGCAGCTGCGCGCGCGGCAGGTCGACGCCGCCGTCGCGGGCGGCGCGTACGTGAACCTCGCGCCCGACAACCTCGTCGCCTTCACGAAGATCGGCGCCATCAGCTCGACCGGCGCGTGCCGCCCGTTCGAAGCGCGCGCGGACGGCTTCGTCCAGAGCGACGCGGTCGGCCTCGTGTTCCTCAAGCGCCTCGAAGACGCGCTCTCGGACGGCGACCGGGTCCACGCCGTGATCCTCGGGTCCGGCGCCAACAACGACGGCCGCGGCGAAGGCCCGATGACGCCGAAGGTCGACGGCCAGCTCGACGCGCTGAAGCGCGCGTACGCCGATGCAAACGTCTCGCCCGCGTCCGTCTCCTTCTTCGAGGCGCACGGCACCGCGACCACGATCGGCGACCCCGTCGAAGTCGAAGCGCTCTCCACCCTCCTCGCCGCGCACGGCGTCGAGCAGGCGGACGCCCCGTGGCTCGGTTCGGTGAAGGGCAACATCGGCCACGCGATGTCCGCCGCCGGCATCGCCGGGCTGATCAAGGCGATCAAGGTCGTCGAGCACCGCACCGCGCCGCCGCAGCCGAACTTCGAGGCGCCCAACCCGGGCCTCGCGTTCGAGACGCGCCCGATCCGCGTCAGTGACCGCACCACCAAGCTCGAAGCTCGCCCCGATCGCTTGCGCGTGGGCGTGAGCTCGTTCGGCTTCGGCGGGACGAACTCTCACCTCGTCCTCGAAGAGGCGCCGGCCGCCGAGCGCCGCGTCGCCGTCGCCGTCCCACTCGCGACCGTCGCAGAAGAAGTCCTCCCGGAGGCCGTCCTCGTCACCGGCGCCACGCGCGAGCTCCTCGACGCGCACCTCGGCGCGCTCGCCGACTGGCTCGAGGGCGATGGCGCCGAGTCCTCGCTCGCCGACGTCGCGTACACGCTCAACGCGCGCCGCACCCGCGAGCGCTTCCGCGCTGTCATCGGCGCGCGCTCCGGCGCGGAGCTGATCGAAAACCTCCGCCGCGCGGCGAAGGGCGAGGTGTCCAAGGACGTCGCCTTCTTCGACGTCGGCCTCGCCGACGACGCGCCGCAGAAGATCGCCTTCCTGTTCCCCGGCCAGGGCGCGCAGAAGGTCGGCCTGCTCGGCGCGCTCCGCGCGCGCTTCGCGTCGTTCGGCGCGACGTTCGACGCACTCTCCGCGGGCGCGAACCAACACCTCGACCGCCCCCTCGCGGACTACCTGTTCGCCGAAGACGCGACCGAGGACGCCCTCACCGCGACCGAGGTCTGCCAACCCGCGATGGCCGCGCTCGGCCTCACGCTCGACCGCCTCCTCGCCGATGCCGGTGTGCGCCCCGACGTCACGCTCGGCCACAGCCTCGGTGAGTTCGCCGCGCTCGCCGCGGGCGGCGCGATCGATCCGGCCGCCGCCGTCGAGCTCGTCGCGAAGCGCGGCGCCGCGATGCGCGCGCTCGACCTCGAGGACACCGGCACCATGGCCGCCGTGATGACCGACGCCGACACCGCGCGCGAGATCGTGCGGGACGTCGAGGGCGTCGTCGTCGCGAACGTGAACCACCCGCGCCAGACCTCGATCTCCGGCACCACCGCGGGCGTGAAGGCCGCGCTCGAGGCGTTCGCCGCGCGCGGCGTCGACGCGAAGCCGCTGTCCGTCTCGCACGCCTTCCACTCGCCGCTCCTCGACGGCGTCGACACCGCTGTGCGCGGGCTCCTCGACGACGTCGCGCTGAACGCGCCCTCCACCGTCGTCGCCTCGTGCATCGCCGCCGAACCGCACGGCGGCCCCGACGCGATCCGCGAAGTGCTCGTCGCGCATGCGACCGCGCCCGTGGAGTTCGTGCGCGGCCTCGAGCAGGCCCGCGACGCCGGCGCGACGGTGTTCGTGCAGGTCGGCGCCGGCGCGATGCTCACCAGCTTCGCCCGCGCGACGCTCGGCGGTGCGCACACGCTCGTCACGCTCTCCACGAGCGACGACGACGGCGGGTACGAGTTCCTCCGCGGAGTCGCGACGCTCGCCGCGCTCGCCGCGCCCGTCGACTTCGAACCGCTCTACGCCGGCGAAGGCCGCCGCGTGGTCTCGCTCCCCGAGACGCCGATCGAGCGGCAGTCGTACTGGCCCGTGAAGGACCAGCCGCAGCCCATCGCCGAGATGACGCCGCTCGCGCGCGAAGGCGTGCGTTCGGTCGCGCTCGCCGCGGCCGCGAACGTCGACACCGAGCGCGCCGTGCCGCAGTCGCTCGTCGAGTTGTTCGCGCAACAGAACCGCCTCCTGCAGCAGCAGGCGGAGGTGATGGCGCAGCAGAACCGCTTGCTCCTCGGCGGGGACGCCGCCGGGTTCGACGCGGTCGCGATCGCGCCCGCGCCGACGGCGCTCCCCACGCCCGCGCCGATCGCCGAGCGCGTGGCCGCGACGATCGCGGAGCCCGAGCCCGCTGCGCCGGCACCCTCTCCCGAACCCGTCGCCGCCGAAGTACCCGCGGACGACGACGTGCGCGAACAGGTCTTCGGGATCGTCGCGAAGATCTCCGCGTTCCCGCGCGACAGCCTCCGCGGCGAGCAGCGCCTCGTCGACGAGCTCGGCTTCGACTCGCTGATGGTCGCCGACCTCGGCGGCGCGCTCGAGAACTCGTACCCGAACCTCGGCGGCCTCCCGCCCGAGCTGTTCAACCTGAAGACCACGCTCCTCGACGTCGCGAACCACGTCGTGAAGACGGTGACCAACGCGCCCGCGACGCTGGCCGCCGCGGCCGAAGAGATCGAGGAGGCGCCGAAGGTCCCCGCCACCGCGTACCGCGTGAAGGCGGTCGTCCGCTCGCGCCCGGAGCTCGGCTTCGCGGACGTCACCGGTCAGACGTGGCTCGTCACCGAAGACGACACCGAAGCGAGCGCGGCGATCAGCGCCGAGTTGTTGAAGCGCGGCGCGACGGTCCTACGGGTGCGCTTCGCGCGCGACGGCGTCGCGGCGACCGCGCGCCTCGTGAAGAACGCGCTGAACCTCTGGCCGCAGTCGTTCGTCGACGGGCTGCCGGAGGCGATCGCGAACGTCGGCGTCACGCTCGACGGCTTCGTCCACGCGGCGTCCCTCGGGCTCGGCGACGCGTCCGACTTCGACAACCCGGTCGTCGTCCTGCACCCGCTCGTCGCGCAACTCGACGTGAAGCGCCTAGCGGTCGTCACCGGCCTCGGCGGTCGGCTCGGCCTCGAGCGCAGCCCGCGTCTCGCGCGCAACATCCTGCAGAGCGCGCTCCACGGGTACACGAAGTCCATCGCGCGCGAGCGCCCGGACACAATCGTCCGCGCCCTCGACGTCGACGACACGCTCCCCGCGGCGCAGATCTGCCGCTGGGTCGTGGACGAGCTCCTCGGCGCCGACCGCACGACCGCCGTCGGCTTCGACGGCGAACGTCACGTCGCCGAACTCGTCGCGGCGCCGGTCGGGCTCCCCGCGAAGCGCAAGATCGACAAGGACGACGTCGTCGTCATCACCGGTGGCGCCGGGGAGATCGGTTCGGTCGTCGCGCGCTGGGTCGCCGCGCAGAAGCCGAAGGCGCTCCTGCTCGTGGGCCGCCGCGCCCAGGATGACCGCATCTCGAAGCTGCTCGCGGAGCTCGGCGACAAGGCGATCTACGTCGCCGCCGACGCCGCCTCGACCGAGGCCCTCCGCGCCGCCACCAAACCGCACCTCGAAGCGTTCGGGCCAGTGACCGTCGCGTTCCACGCGGCCGGCGTGATCGACGACGCCCCCGCCACGAAGAAGTCGGTGGCCAGCGTCGAGCGCGTGATGAACGCGAAGGTGAAGGGGATGCAAGCTCTCTTGCAGACCTTCCCGACCCTCCGCGACCTCGTGCTGTTCTCGTCGTGGGCCGGCCACTTCGGCAACGCGAGCCAGTCCGACTACGCCGCCGCGAACGAGCTGCTCGATCGCATCGCGATCGCCGGCGTCGGCGCGACGCGCGTGCTCTCGCTGGCGTGGCCGCCGTGGAGCTCCACCGCGATGGTCGCGAGCATCCCGAAGGCGCTGCAGAAGGCGATGGCCTCGCAGGGCGTGACGTTCCTCGACGACGACGAGGGCCTCGAGCGCCTCGAGCGCGCGTTCGCGGAAGGAGCGCAGGGCCTCGTGCTCGTCGGCCGCGACCTCCCCGTCCGCGACACCGCGGTGCGCGCCGAGGTCGACTTCGCGACCGCCACGCACCCGTACCTCCTCGATCACAAGCTCAACGGGCGACCCGTGGTCCCGCTCGCGTCGGCGACCGACCTCATCGCGTGGTCCTTCTCCGAGGCCGCGAGCACCGCCGGCTCGATGGTGGTGACGGACCTCGACTTGGTGCGCGGCGTGTTCGGCGACGACACGGTTCAGGCCACGCTCACCGGGCGCCGCACCGGCGAGACCGAGGAGGCGCGCGTCGAGCTCGCCGTCGGTGACTCCACCGCGTACCGCGCGAGGGTCGCGACCGAACGCCTCCAGGATCCGCCCGAGCTCATCACGCTCACGGGCACCGTCGAGACGCCGCAGACCACGCTCGATCGCTTCTACGAGGCGCAGACCTTCCACGGCCCGATGCTCCGCGGCATCGAGTCGATCGAGCGGATGACCACGAACGGCATCAAGGGGATCGTGCGCACGTCGAAGATCGGCGAGTGGATCCTCGGGACGGAGCGCACCGGCTGGACGATCGATCCGCTGGTGGTCGACGGCAGCTTCCAGCTCGCCGGCTACTGGCTCTTCGCGCACCACGGCCGCGCCGGGTTCCCGATCGGCTTCGACCGCTTCGTGCTCGTGCGCCCATTCGGCGACCAGCCGATCCACTGCACGATCGAGCTCGACGCGATCGGCGACGACACGTTCGCCGGGCGCATCGTCTACACGAACAGCTCCGGCCAACTCTTCGGGTGGGTCGACGGGATCCGCGGACGCTTCGCGGAGCTCGCGCCGCAGACCAAGAAGAACGGCCACGAGACCGTCGTGGACGACGTCGCGCGCGAGGCGTGGGACATCGGCTCGTTCCCGGAGGTCGAGCTCCTCGAGCAGCGCTTCGAGATGGCGCGCCTCATCGGGCTCGACAACCCGTACTTCGCGATGCACGCGGGGACGGCGAAGGACACGAGCGTCATCGACGGCGTCGAGATGCTCAACTACTCGAGCTACAACTACCTCGGCTTCTCCGGTCACCCGGAGGTCGTCGCCGCCGCGCAGGAGGCGATCGAACGGTACGGAACGTCCGTGTCGGCGAGCCGCGTCGCGTCGGGCGAGCGCCCGCTCCACCGCGACCTCGAGACGAAGATCGCGGACCACGTCGGCGTCGACGACTCGATCGTGTACGTGAGCGGACACGCGACGAACGTCACGACGATCGGGCACATGTTCGATCGCAACGACCTCATCGTCCACGACTCGCTGATCCACGACAGCATCCTCCAGGGCATCTACCTGTCGGGTGCCACGCGTCGCCCGTATCAGCACGGCGACCTCGACGCCCTCGAGCGCACGCTGTCGCAGGTCAGGAAGAACTACCGCCGCGTGCTGGTGTGCGCGGAGGGGATCTATTCGATGGACGGCGACATCTGCGATCTGCCGCGGCTCATCGACATCAAGAAGCGCTACAAGGCCCTCCTCCTGATCGACGAAGCGCACTCGATCGGGGTCCTCGGCCACCAGGGTCGCGGGATCGCGCATCACTTCGACGGCCTCGACCCGCGCGACGTCGATCTGTGGATGGGCACGCTGTCGAAGTCGTTCGCGAGCTGCGGTGGCTACATCGCCGGCAGCGAGAAGTTGGTGCGGTACCTGAAGTACACCGCGCCGGGCTTCGTGTACTCGGCGGGTATCACGCCGCCGAACGCCGCAGCGGCGCTCAAGTCACTCGAGCTCATGCAGAGCCACCCGGAGGTCGTCGAGCGACTCCGCGCCCGCTCGCGGTTCTTCCTCGACTACGCCAATCAGCGCGGCCTCGACACCGGGCTCGCGATGGGTGCGGCCGTGGTGCCCGCGATCATCGGCAACTCGATGGACTGCATGAAGGTGAGCCAGGCGCTCAAGAAGCGCTGCATCAACGTGCAACCGATCGTGTACCCGGCCGTCGAGGACGACGCGGCGCGCCTGCGCTTCTTCATCAGCGCGCTGCACTCCGAGGAGCAGCTTCGGCACACCGTCGATGTGTTGGTGGAGGAGCTGGCGAAGGTCCGTGCGGAGAGTGGCACGGACCAGCCGAGTGCTTCGGCGTAACCGGATCAGACGCCGGGGATCGTGTGGTAGATGCGAACCTCGAGCGGCTGGGTGAACGTCACTTCTTCGACGTCCAGTGCGCCGGTCGCCATCGGCGCGTCTTCGATCTGATTCACGATGACGTAGGTGTCGTCGAACTCGAGGTGTTCGACGGAGGCCGCGTGTGACGTGGCGGCGGCGGGGGCGCTCGTGATCGCGAATCCGATCGCGAGCAGCGCGGGGGCGGAGAGGATAGCGAGGGCACGAATCATCTTCTTCATAGTGTCCCGTCTCCTTCGCATTCGCCGTGCCAGCGCGAGCGCGCGACGCGGCTCACGCGCCCCGACGAGGATCCGCGGACTTGCGCGACAGCGCTGAGGATCCGACGCGAGAAAGCGACAACGAAAATTCACCGCCGTCGTCGCGGCACCACGGTTCCGCGAGAGCGACCGCCGTCTGTTAGGCTGAGCGCGGACGCATGTTCGTGACGCTCGTCGCAGCGCACCTGGCCGCCGCCTCGGCGCCGGGCCTACCGACCAACCGCACCTGGGATCGCCTGGACGGGTCGCGGGACGCCCGCGCCCGCTTCGTCCAGGTGGCGGCGGAGCTCGGCGAACAGACGATCGTCCTGGACGGCGTTCAGTGGGACGCCGACCGATTCGCGAAGCTCGCCCGCGCCCACCCCGACGAGCCGTTCGTGCGGGTCGTGCGGGAGGCGATTCGTCGGCCGCTCGATCTCGAGGACTTCCTCTACTTCGTCGACGACGTGATGGTGGCCACGGCGACGAAGACGCGCTCCATCTGGTTGCCCGCGAGTCGCGCGCGGCGCGCTGGGATTTACGTCCACCCCGACGACGTCTTCGAAGGCGGCTCGCCGCGTCGCTACGGGGAGAAGGGCGACGCATTGGAGACGGACCGCCCGCGGCGGATCCGTCGCGTGGGGCGCGCCAAGGACGGCGAGCCGCTCGGGCCGCGGTGGTGCCGGCGGTTCCCGAACCCATCGGGGCGGCGCGCGAAGCTGGCGGCGCTGCGTCGGCTCAACCCCTCGAAGACGTTCCACCGCCGCGTGTGGAGCCTGATGCGGCAGCTGAAGCGCCAAGGCGCGTCGGTGCTGCTCTACTCGACCGTCCGGGATCGGCGACGCGGGTACCTGATCTGGGGCGCATACTCGATGAGCCGGAAGACGACGGAGGCCGAGGTCGACGCGCACGTCGCGCTCCTCGATTCGCTCCGCACCGAGTGGGACCTCGACGTCCCGATCCGGTGGCGACACCCCGACGGCTGGGAAGCGACGGTCGAAGCCGCGCGTCTGATGGCGGACGCGTACCACGTCGCGTTCGCGACGCGCTCCGGTGCGGAGTCGTCGAACCACTACGACGGCGTGGCGGTGGACCTGAACGTGTTCGGGCTGCCGCGATCGCTCACGCTGACCGCACCCGACGGCGCGAAGCGGACGTTCGATCTCTCGGGCGCGGACGAGCCCCGGGATCTCAGCCTGACCCCGAGGCTCATCGAGTGGATCGAGGAACACTTCGGGATGTCGAAGCTGCGCGAGGACTACCCACACTGGGAGGACGCGCTGTCGCTCGCGAAGGAGGAGTGAGCGCAGGGCCGCCTTTTCCGGCCTCCGGGTCCGCGCTACAAACGCGGCGTGGATTTCTCCCTGACCGAAGAGCAGACGCTCTTCCGTTCGCAGATCGTCGAGTTCGCGCGCCAACGCCTCAACACCGGCGTGATCGAGCGCGACACCAATCACGAGTTCGACCGCGAAGGCTTCTTGGCGTGCGGTGAGATGGGCCTCCTCGGGCTCGCCGTCCCGGAGCAGTACGGCGGCCTCGGGCTCGGCTGCATCAGCTCGATGGTCGCGATGGAGGCGCTCGGCTACGGCGCGGACGACCAGGGCCTCGCGTTCGTCGTGAACACGCAGCTGTGGACGTGCGAGATGCCGATCCTCAACTTCGGTACGGACGCGCAGAAGGAGGAGTACCTCCCCAAGCTCGTGACGGGAGAGATCATCGGCGGTCACGCGACGACCGAACCGAACTCGGGCTCGGACGCGTTCGCGATGCAGACGAAGGCCGTTCAGGACGGCGACGACTGGATCATCAACGGGAGCAAGACGTTCATCACCAACGCGCCGATCGCGGACGTGCTGATCATCTTCACGTCGACCGGAGAGACGCGCGGCTTCGGCGGCGGCATCACGGCGTTCCTCGTGAACACGGACACGGAGGGCGTCACGATCGGGAAGCCGCTCGACAAGATGGGGCTGCGCACGTCGCCGACCGCGGAGGTCACGCTCGAAGACGTGCGTGTCCCGTCGTCGCAGATGCTGGGGAAGAAGGGTGGCGGCGCCGCGATCTTCTCCAGCGAGATGGAGTGGGAGCGCTCGTGTCTGTTCGCGTGTCACCTCGGCGCGATGGAGCGACAGCTCGAGAAGTGCATCGAGTACGCCCGTGACAGGAAGCAGTTCGGGCAGTCGATCGGGAAGTTCCAGGCGGTGTCGCACCGCATCGCCAACATGAAGATGCGGATCGAGATGGGGCGGCAGATGCTCTACAAGGTCGGCTGGCTGAAGGATTCGAAGAAGCGCGCGGTGCTCGAAGCGGCGATCGCGAAGCTGTACGTGTCCGAGGCGTACGTGCAGTCGTCGCTGGACGCTGTCGCGATCCACGGCGGCTACGGCTTCATGGCGGAGTACGAGATGGAGCGAATGCTGCGCGACTCGGTGGGGAGCGTGCTGTACTCCGGCACGTCGGACATCCAGCGCAACATCATCTCGCGGTGGATCGGGCTGTGACGCCGTACCTCCTCGACGATCTCGTCTCGGCCGCAGCGGCGCGGACGCCGGAGCGCGTCGCAGTGCGCGAGCCGAAGGACTCGATCACCTACGGCGCGCTCGAGGAGCGTATCAACGGGGTGGCGGCGCAGCTCGCGTCGCTCGGCGTGGTGGCCGGCGATCGCGTCGGGCTGTTCATGCCGAAGAGCATCGACGCGGTGGTCGCGTTGCTCGGGATCCTGCGCGCGGGCGCCGCGTACGTCCCTCTGGATCCGGCCGCGCCCGTGGAGCGCGTGCGATTCGCATTGGAGCACTGCGGGGTACGCGTGTTGTTCGTCGCGGGGCGCCCGAAGAAGCAGGCGGACAAGGCGGACCCGCCGCTGCCCTTCGAGATGATCGCGCCGACGGAGGACCGCACCACGACGCGCCCGAACCGGACGCGAACGGACCAGGACCTCGCGTACATCCTCTACACGAGCGGGAGCACCGGCTCGCCGAAGGGCGTGGCGATCACGCACCTGCAGTCGCTCACGTTCGTGCGCGCGGCGACGGAGGTCTTCGCGATCACCGGGGCGGACACGCTCGCGTCGCACGCGCCGTTCAACTTCGACCTGTCGATCATCGATCTGTTCTGCGCGTTCGCGGGCGGGGCGGAGGTGGCGCTGGTACCGGAGAAGTGGATCTCGTTCCCGGCGCAGATGGCGGAGCTGGTGGAGTCCGGCGTGACGGTGTGGAATTCGGTGCCGTCGGCGCTCGTGCAGCTCCTGGATCGCGGCGGGCTCGAGGCGCGCGACCTGTCGAAGCTGCGCCTCGTGATGTTCGCGGGCGAGCCGTTCCCCACGGAGCCGCTCACGCGCCTGAAGGCGGCGCTCCCGCACTCGACTTTGATGAACGTGTACGGGCAGCCGGAGGCGAACTCGTCGACGTACCACGTGGTGGAAGAGATCGAGTCGCCGCTCCCGATCGGCGCGCCGTTCCCGAACTATGACGTGCTGTTGATCGAAGACGGCGCCATCGCGGACGAGGGCGAGATCCACGTGGTCTCGGCGGCGGTCGCGTCGGGCTACTACCGCGACCCCGAGCGCACCGCGAAGGCGTTCGTGCCGCACCCGGTCCGCGACGTACGAGGCTCGGTGTACCGCACGGGCGATCGCGCCGCGCGCGACGCGCGAGGGCGCCTGATCTTCAAGGGCCGCAACGACGACGCCATCAAGGTGCGCGGCTACCGCGTGGAGCTCGGCGAGCTCGAAGGCGTCGCGCGCGGTGAAGGCGTGGAGGACGCCGCGGCGGTCGCGACGCCGGACGCCGAGGCTGGGCACCTGCTCCACCTCTTCGTGATCGGCGACGTGGACGCCGCGCGAGCGCGACTGGGGAAGATGCTCCCGAAGTACATGCAGCCGACCACGCTCGTCGCGATCGACGTGTTGCCCCGCACGCCGACGGGGAAGGTGGATCGGCGCGCGCTGCGCGATCGCTTGCCGGCCTGAGTTGCGTTCACGCCCGCGGCCGGTCGACAATCGAAGGCGTGATACGTCGTGTGTTGTTCGTCCTCCTCCTCACGGCGTCGGCCACGCGCGCGGAGGCCTCCGACTTCTGCAAGGACGTCACGCGTCAGCCGCGGGTCGACACGGACGGCCTGACGAAGGCCGTCCTCACCGACACGGTCCCGTTCCACGAAGGCCACACGAAGGAGAACGTCCGCGCGGCGTACGCCCCGTTTTTCGAAGGCTACGTGAAGCCTGCGGCCGATCTCCGCCGGAGCGCTGCGTATGGGCGCGTCCTGAACAAGCTCCCGCCCGAGGTGCGCGCCGAAGAGGAGCGCCGTGAGGCCTGCCGCACGGTGGGCGAGTCGTTCCGCTTCGCCTCGATCGGGGTCTGGTACTTCTTCAACCACGCCGACCTCGTGCGAACGATCCGGATCGAGGCGCCGTTCGCGAAGACCTACCGCGGCGTGCGGATCGGCATGACGCGGGACGAGGTCCTCGAGGCGCTCGGGACGCCGATGCGCATCTTCGAGTTCGGCGAGGACGAGGCGCTCGTGTTCGACCTGAAGGACGGACCCGACAAACGCCTGCGCGTGGACATCGACCGCGAGACGAAGACGGTCCTCCGCATCATCGACTGAGGTTCTATCGCGCCCCGCATCGCGGTAGCTTTCGCGCGATGTGCGGCATCGCCGGGATCTTCCACCGCCGCGAAGGCAGCCCCGACCGTCGCGCGCTCGACGCGATGACCGACGCCCTCGTCCACCGCGGGCCGGACGGGCGCGGCACGTTCGTCCACGACGGCGTGGGTCTCGGACACCGGCGCCTCTCGATCATCGGGCTGTCGGACGGCGCGCAGCCGATGACGAACGAGGCCGAGGACGTCTGGGTTACGTACAACGGCGAGATCTACAACTACGTCACGCTGAAGCGTGAGCTCGAGGAGCTCGGGCACCGGTTCCGGACGGGGTCGGACACCGAGGTGCTCGTGCATGGCTACTCCGCGTGGGGGCCGCGGTTCGTGGAGCGCCTGCGTGGGATCTTTGCCTTCACGATCTACGACAAGAAGCGGAACGTCCTGTTCGGTGCACGCGATCGCCTCGGCGTGAAGCCGTACTTCTACTTCGAGACGGCGCGCCTGTTCCTGTTCGGCTCCGAGCCGAAGGCTCTGCTCCAGCACCCCGAGATGCCGCGCCGGCCCGACCTCGACACGCTGCACCTCTACATGCGGTTCGGCTACTCGCCCGCGAGCTACGCCGCGTTCGAGGGGATGCGGCAGCTCGAACCCGGCTGCACGATCACCGTCACGACCGACGAGACGCGTATCGCGCGCTACTGGAGCCCGCCCGAGCTCGGCGTGGGCGACCCACCGAACCTCGACGACGAGCTCGATCGCCGCATCGACGAGACGGTGGAGATCGAGCTGATGAGCGAGGTGCCGCTCGGCGCGTTCCTCAGCGGTGGGATCGACTCGTCGATCGTGTCGGCGTCGATCGCCAAGAACCCCAGCCTCACCGAGCGCCCGAGTACGTTCACGATCGGGTTCCCGGAGCCGAAGTACGACGAGTCGCCGCACGCGAAGCGCGTCGCGGAGTCACTCGGCCTGCACTGCAACGTGGAGGTCATGGCGATCGAGGCGCTCGATCTGTTGGACCGCCTCGTCGACATCTACGACGAGCCGTTCTCCGACTCCTCCGCGATCCCCACGTTCAAGCTCTGTGAGATGGCGAGCAAACACGTCACCGTCGCGCTCTCCGGCGACGGCGGCGACGAGGTCTTCGGCGGCTACCGACGCTACGGCAAACTCGCCGGCTACCACCAGCTCCCGGGGCCGGCGCGCAACCTCACTTCGCTCGCGGCGCGCGCGATCCCCAGCGGCATCCGCGGGCAAGCCAGGTTGCAGCGCATGAGCCTGCCGATGAACGAGCAGTACGAGCACGAGCTCAGCATGTTCTCGCGGCGGCGCATCCGAGAGCTCTGCACGCCGGAGCTCGATCGCGAGGTGCCGTGGTCGCTCGCTTCGCTCTACGCGAACGCGCCGGGCTCCAGCGACGTGTTGCGCGCGCAGTGGGTGGACCTCAACAGTTACCTCCCGGGCGACATCCTCACGAAGGTGGATCGCGCGAGCATGGCGTGTTCGCTCGAGGTGCGCGTGCCGCTGCTCGACCACGAGTTCATCGGGTGGGCGGCGTCGGTCCCGGCGCGCGAGGCGTTCGGCGACGGCGAAGGCAAGGTCGCGCTCAAACGGCACCTCGCGCGGCGCGTCCCGCGTGAGTTGATCGACCGCCCGAAGATGGGGTTCGGCGTGCCGCTCGAGTACTGGCTGAAGGGCGACGCCGGGCTGGAGGGGCTCGCGAACCAGCTCTCGAGCCGGCACCCGAAGGGCGAGTTCTTCTCCCCGGTGCGGAAGGAGGCCGTGCGCGCGCTCCTCGACGAGCACGGTCACGCCGACATGTCGGGGCAGATCTGGTCCGTCCTCTTCCTCGAGAAGTGGTGGCAGAAGAACTTCGTCTGAGTTTTTTCGCCCCGTGATCGGCCCGACCGCGGGGGTCCTCCGTAGGGACCGCTGCGATGGGAACCCCGAAGATCCTCGAAATCGACCTCGGCCGTGATCACTTGGACGGCTCGTTCCGGCGTCCGGGGGTGATGAAACGCTCCATCCTCCTCCTCACCCTCTGCGCGGCCTGCTCCGGCGGCGACGGCCCGAGCGGCCCGACGGGCGACCCGATCGACGGCGTGACGGTCGCGTGCCGCTCCGTCGACCCGGACGCCGATGGCCTCCCCGACTGCGAAGAAGCCGAGCTGGGCACCTCCCCGCGCACGGACGACACCGACGGCGACGGCCTCACCGACTTCGAGGAGGTCGTGGATCGCAACTTCGATCCCGCGAGCAACAACTTCCGCTTCAACCCGCGCATCGCGGACCTGCCGCAGCTCGCGTTCGAGATCTCGGCGCTGCCCGACATCCGCATCCACTACACGACCACCGAGGGCACCACGACGACGCGCGGCGTGGAGCGCACGACGGAGTCGGCGCGAACGGTGAGCACGAGTCAGACGCGCGAGCAGAGCCACGCGATCGAGGAGTCGCTCACGACCTCGGCGCAGATCGGGATCGACTCGTTCTTCGGCGTGAGCGGCTCCATCACCGAGAGCATGAGCCAGTCGATGAGCTGGACCGACGAACAGACCCGCGAGAACCGCCGCGCCCGCTCCGACAGCGAGAGCCGGTCGCGCGAGGAGGGCATCGAGCGCACCGGCGGATCGCTGCGCGTGACGATCGGGATCGTCAACCGCGGCTACCAGAGCGTGACCCTCGACCAGCTCGTCGTCGCCGCCCTCCGCGCGGACCCGAAGACGCCCGGCCGCTTCACGCCGGTCTCCAACCTCGAGTTCGAGAGCGACAACGGCTTCCCCGCGATCGAGATCGGCCCGAACGGGAGCTCGAGCGACCAGCTGATCTTCGCCGCGGAGCTCGACCTCGACATCGCGCTCGCGCTCCTCGAAGACTCGCGAAACCTCGTGCTCGAGCCCGCCGTTTGGTCGGCGAAGGACATCGACGGGCGCTCGTTCAACGCGCCGCTGGAGACGATCGGCGCCAAGTGCGCGCGCATCTCGATCGACTACGGCCCCGGACCGGGCGGCCGCGGGCGCCCCGTGGAGAACCACTTCGTCTCGGCGGTGTCCGACTTCGCGACCCGATCGATCACGGCGCGCGCCGCGCTCGAAGACGTGCTCCGCGTCCCGTTCGAGACGAGCGGCGACGCCCTCACGTCCATCCGCGACGTCACCGCGACGGCGACCGGGCGCTGGGTCGTCGCCGTGACGACTTCGGACGGCGTCTCCGTCACGCAGACGCTCTACGACCCCGAAGACAACCCCGCCGACCTCGACGCGATCGCGCTCCGCCCCGAGTCCGTCCTCGAGCTGGTCTACGTCGAAGACAACGACGGCGACGGCCTGCTCGCACGCGAAGAGTTCCTCGCCGGCGCGTCCGACGAGTCGACCGACACCGACGGCGACGGCCTCGACGACTTCGAAGAGGCGCGCGTCGGCTGGGAGGTCCCGGTGATCCTCGACGTGAAGGAGCGCGTGTTCTCGTCGCCGGCCTCCGCCGACCTCGACATCGACGGCCTCGACGACGGCATGGAGCGCGCCCTCGGCACCGACCCGAACTCGGACGACACCGACCGCGACGGCCTGCGGGACGACCTCGACGACGACCCGGCCAACGTCGACCCCGCGACGTTCCTCGCGCTCGACGGCGACGCGACGGCCGCGATCGGCGACGACTTCACGAACGAGGGCGCGACGCCCGCGACGGATCGCCACGGCCGCACCGGCGGCGCGCTCCGGTTCGACGGTTCGTCGCGCCTGGTGGGCGACGTGTTCGATCGCAAGTACGGCGGCGGCGCGGCGTGGTCGCTGTGGATCCGCCCCGAGAACCTGCAGCCCGGCGTGCGCCAGGGCGTGCTCGACCACGACCCGAACTTCGAGACGTGGAACGCGCTGTGGGTCTCGCCGGAGGGCGTGGGCGGCACGGGCACCTCGTTCGGCGACTTCATCGGCCTCGTCGAGGACACCAACAACGTCACCTCCGGGTGGCACCACGTGGTGGGTGTGTTGGTCGACGCGCGCGAGGGCCCGGTCGCGGCCGACACGTTCCAGATCTACTACGACGGCGTGTTGGTCGCGGAGCTCGAGGCCGACTCCGAGCACAACGTGGAAGCGGGCGACTGGATCATCGGCGGCGGCGTGGACCGCACGAGCCACGGTGGGTTCGAAGGCCTCGTCGACGACGTGCGCTTCTACCCGCGCTCGGTGACGCCTCGCGAGGTGCGCGCGTTGTACGAAGCGAACTGATCCGCGACGCGGATCACCGCGCCTTCACGAACAGCTCCGCCGACTGCATCCCCTCGACCGCCTCCTCCGCGAAGTAGCGCAGCGGGATCGTCCGGTTGCCCAACCACAGCGCCGCCTGGTCGGCGAAGTGTTCGTCTTCGAGGAGCCCGGACTGGCCACCGGGGAGGACGTTCTCGCCGCGCACTTCGCCGTCGTTCAGCTGGATGACCATCCGCATGACCGGGCCGTGCGTGTAGTCGTACGCGCGACGGAAGAGGCCCGGGTTCGCGGCGTCCACGCCGAACCAGTCGCCATTGCGCGGGAAGTGTTCGAGCGACTCCGTGCCCGGGCCGCCCTCGAGCGGGAGGTCCTTCGTGGTGAGGCCGAACTTGAACGACAGGAGCCCGACGAGCGGGTTGTCGGCGCCGGCTTCCTCGATGAGCGCGATGAAGCGGACCTGGTGTTCGAGTCCCCACAGCCAGGTGTCCATGTCGGTCGAGTCGAAGTACGCGTCCGACGCGAGGGCGTCGAGCGTGTCCACCATCGCGAGGCGCATGACGTCGTCCGAGGTCTCGGTGACGGACGCGGTCGCGACCCGGTCGAACAGCACGGACTCTCCGCGGGCGTCGTCGTACGAACGGAGGCCAGCGGTGTTCTCTCCGCGCGAGATCAACATGCGGTCGAGGGTGCGGAACGCGGTGCGCGAGGTGCTCGCGACCATGGCGTCGCGCGCGAGCTCTTCGTCGAAGACGAGCTCGACGAAGCGGCGAATCCACGCGTTGAAGATCATCGTCGCGACGGCGTCGGCGCGCTCTTCCGCGGAGTACGAGGCGTAGAACGTGTCGACGCCGGACTTCGCGAGGCCGCCGCGTCCGCGCCACGCGGCGAGGCGCGACTTCACTTCCGCGAAGCGCGGGTCGCTCCCGTCGAGCGCCTCTTCGAGCATCGGTCCGTAGCGCAACCCGAGCGGCGAGGTGTGGTCGCCTTGGATCGCTTGGGTGTCGGCGATGGAGGACTTGCCGGTGGCGACGCTCGCGGCGAGGCCGTCCGAGATCGTCTTCGCGCGGTAGCCGAGCGCGTAGGGGCCGCCGATGTAATAGGTGTCATTCGACAGCGAGTCGTCGAACGCGTTGCCGAGCGGGTCGTGGTTCGCGGTGACGACGAACCCGGCGGGCGGCGTCTTCACGCGCGGCCCGGCCTCGAACGGGATGAGGCAACCGGCGGTGGCCTGCGGGATGCCGTTCGCGTCGAGCGGGATGTCGAACGCGCCGTACTTGGTTCCGTCGAGGACCTGCATCGGGTTGGCGCCCTCGACCCAGCCGTCGTCGTCCTTCTCGAGGCCGTCGCGACACGGCATCGCGTGGTAGCCGGTGAACATCACGTCGCCGTGTTCGTCGGCCACGATGACGTTCTGTGAGTAGCCGACGAGCTTCTTCGTCTGCGCCTCGAACTCGGCGACGGACTTCGCGCGCCCGAAGCCCGCGACGGCTTCGAGCGTCTTGCCGACGTCGAACGCGGTCCAGTCGAAGCTGACGCCTTCGATCTTGCCGTCCGCGTTCGCGTCGCCGGGTGTGATCCAATCGCCGAGCGCGAAGAAGCCGGTGCCGTTCGCCACCTCGCCTTCGACGGAGATCAGGTAGCGCCCGTCGAACGTCTCGTAGCGCGGCACGACCACGGTGTCGTCGCCCACCACGTACTCCTCGTCGACGCGCTTCACGTCGCGCCACTCGCCGTTGAAGCGCGTGGCCTGCGGGAGCCCGTCGCCGCCGAGCTGGATCTCTTCCGCGTAGAAGTCCGTGACGTCGGCGTCGAGGTACGTCTGGCCCCACGCGACGTGGCCGTTCGTGCCGACTGCGAGCAACGGGAAGCCGGGGAAGAAGAGCCCGCAGACGTGGTCGTCGTCGTCGTCGCCGAAGTACGCGACGTCGATGCACTGTTGGTAGAAGAGCGAAGGGATCGTGAGCGAGAGGTGACCGTCGTTCGCGAGGATCGCGCCGCCGCCGGTGCCCTTCGACGACACGGCCCACGCGTTCGAACCGAACTCGCGATCGTTCTTGCCGATCCACTTCGAGAAGGTCGTCGTGCGATCGACGAGGCGGTCGAGCATCGACGACTCGATCGCGAGCGGGCGCATCACCTCGCGCCGGCGCGGGGAGAGGCCCTGGCCGCTCGGCATGACTTCGGAGATCGCATGCACGGGCGCGACCGCGCCGAAGAGGTCGTAGAGGAGGCCGTCCTTCACCTTGCCGTCGGGGAGCGCCATCAGCTTCTGCGCGGCAGACTGCCGCTTCAGGTCCGTCGTCTCGTACCCGAGGCGCGACACCACGACGGCCGCGACCGCCGCAATGTCGTAGCCGGTGATCGGCTGCATCGCGTCCGCCGGACGATCGAGATCGAGGAGGCCGGCGACGATGTCGATCTCCTCCGGCAGCGGGAGCTGCCCGCGCTTCACGACCTCGATGTACGCGTTGACGCCCTCGGCGTACGCCTCGAAGCGCGTCTTCAGATCGGAAGAGAGCGAGGCCCAGATCGCGTCGGTGACGGCCTTCAGGCCTTGCCCGCGCGCGATGGCGTCGATGTCCACGCCGAGGTCGCCGAGCAGCTGCGACGTGGAGCCCGCGCCGAGGCGACGCAGGAGCTCGAGCTGAACGTAGCGATCCTGCGCGGTGACGAAGCCCTGCACGCGCGTCGCGTCGAGGAGGTTCTCCGCGTAGATGTGCGCGACGTCGTTCTCCGCGCGGATCACGCGGACCTCGCTCCCGAGCGTGGGGATGACGCGCTCGAGGTCGGTCTCGACCTCACGGATGCCGGCGGGGTCCCCGCCGCAGCCGACGACGACGAGACAGAGCGCGAAGAGCGGGCGCGAACGCATCCTCACGGCTTGTCCCATCGGGGCAGGCCGCGCAACGGTCAGGCGGCGGTCGTACGGGCGGTCACTCGGGCTCGACGCGGCGCTTCCCGACGAACGAGCCCGTGCCCCGGGGCGATCCCATCGGGACCCACCGATCGATCGTGACGAAGCGATCGATGACGACGTGCTTCTCGGCGTCTTCCGCCGCGAGGCTGGCGTGCAGCTCGAGGTGATCGACGCCCTTGTCGTCCTGCTTCAGCGATCCGCGCACGACCCGCGCGACGATGGTGCCGCGCATGCTCCCGTCGTCGAACGGGACGCGGCAGGCTTGCTTGGGCACGAGCGTGATCGCCTCGCGCGGGCCCGTGCCGTCGAGCGCGCAGACGTACTCGCCGCGGCGATACGTGACGCGCCACTTCGCGTCGCCCGTCGGCTCCAGCTCGACGCGGAAGCTGCGGCGCTCGGTGCGCTCCCAGATGGGCGCGACCTCGATCTTGGCGGTCCCTTCGAACGGGATCACTTCGGCGGCCGGAGCGGCCGACGCGACGAGTGCGGCGAGCCAGATCATCTCGAACGTCAACGTGGAGACTGTACTCGATATGCCGAACGCGAGCGCGGACACGCCCCGCGCAGAACCCGGTCTCAGCTCTTCGGATCGGACGGGGGCGTCTGCTGCCCCTGGCCCTGCTGCTGCTGGCCGCCGCCCTTCTTCCGTCGCCTCCGACGACGGCGGCGCTTCTTCTTCTTGAACGCCTTCTTCCCGAGCGGGACGAAGAAGCTGGACGGGCGCTCGGCGCGGTCGCGGCAGACGTCGCACAGGCCGCACGGCTCGCCCTCCTCTTCGCCGAAGTACGTCCTCAGGTGTTGGCCGCGGCAGGTCTCGATGCGCGCGTACTTCTGTACGGCGTCGAGGCGGCGGGCGTCGTTCGTGCGGAGGTTCTCGAATCGCGACGCGAGGCTCTTCATCTTCGCGAGGATCTCGTCCGGATCCCCGGGCACGTCGATCGTGCCGCCGCTGTAGCGCAGGATGCCCGCGTCGTCCGCGACGCCGAGCAGCGCCGTCACCATGCGCGGCCCCATGTCCGCGGAGACGGAGAGCGCCTCGAGTGTGGGCTGGCGCCCCTCCTTCGCCCACGCGCGCAGCGCGCGACCGAGCTGCGCGAGGCGCTCCGGCTTGATGCGACTCTTCGCGAGGAGCTGCTCGTGAATCGGGCGGTCGTAGCCCGAGTACAACAGGATGCAGTCCGACTTCTTGCCGTCGCGCCCGGCGCGCCCCGCCTCCTGCACGTACTGCTCGAGCGACGCCGGGGCTTGCGCGTGGATGATGTAGCGGATGTCGCGCTTGTCGATGCCGAGGCCGAACGCGTTCGTCGCGATCATGATCGAGCGGCGACCGCGCTTCATGAACTTCGCCTGCTCTTGCTCGCGCCCGCTCGACGACATCTTGCCGTGGTAGCGATGCACCGGCATCCCGAGCTTCCGCATCACGACGTACAGCTCGTCCACGTGACGCGTCGTCGCGCAGTAGATGATGCCCGGCCGACGCAGCCGCTTCATCAACCGCACCATCGCGTTGATGCGCGCGTTCTCGCTCGCGTTGATGACGTCGTACGCGAGGTTCTTCCGATCCGGCGAAGACGCGATCACCTCCGGGTCCTGGATCCGCAGGAATCGCACGATGTCGGCGCGCACGTCGTCCATCGCCGTCGCGGTGAGCGCCATGCGCGCGCCCGCGCCGATCTCGTCCAGCCGCGCGCCGAGCTCGATGTACGCGGGGCGGAAGTCGTAGCCCCACTCCGAGATGCAGTGCGCTTCGTCGACCGCGGCGACGGAGACCCCGACGTACCTCAAGAGCTCCACGACGGCCGGCAACCGGAGCGTCTCCGGAGTCGTCATCACGAGGAGCGGCCCGCCCTCGAGGATCCGCGCGTAGGCTTCGCGCCGACGGCGGCCTCGCACCGTTCCATCCAAACGAACGTGCGGGATGTTCCGCTTCTCGAGCTTGTCGACCTGATCCGACAGCAGCGCGAGCAGCGGCGAGATCAGCAACACCGGCTTGTCGAGCACCATCGACGGGATCTGGTAGCAAGCCGACTTGCCGAAGCCGGTCGGCAACACCACGAGCGCGTCACGCCCGCTCGTGACCGCGGCGATCGCCGTCTCTTGCTCCGGACGCAACGACTCGAAGCCGAGACGCTCCGCCGCCTTCTGGATCGCTTCTGGGTTCAGGGCTGAGTTCGCCACCAGGTGGTCTCGTCTCGGGTCGGCGCGAGGTCGCGCGTGACGGTCGACAGATCGTCGAGGCCGTCCCCGTCGATGTCTCCCGTATCGACGTCGAGCAAACCGGTCAACTGCGACGTGACCGTCTGCGCAAACCACCCACCGCCGAACAGACGGGTGTAAACGCGGAGGGTGGACGCGGAGCGCGAGCTCGCGGCCACATCCATGAGCCCGTCGCCGTTGAAGTCCCCGATCGACACCCGGATCGGCTGGGTGGGGCCCCCGAGGGTGGTGTCGACGTCCGAGCGGGTCCAGGGGAGCGTGACGTCGGCGCCCGGATCGTAGGCGGCGATGGCCCCCTGTGCGCCGTCGTCGTGGCCGACGACCAGCTCGAGGTCGGCGTCGGCGTCGAGCTGCCCGAGGTCGAAGCCGTTGGCTTCGGTGATCGTCGCGATGTCGTGTGCGGCGAAGATGGGGTTCGTATCGACGGCGCCCACCGCGCGCGGGTTCTCGTACCAGACCACGCGATTGCTCCCGAGGCCCGACGCGACGATGTCGTCCACGCCGTCGCGGTCGATGTCGGCGACGCGGATCTGGATCACCGCGGAGAGCGTGAGGTCGATGAAGATCGGCGCCGAGAACGTGCCGCCCTCGTTGCGCAACCAGAAGATCCCGTCGCCGGTCGCCATCCCGTTCTCGTCGTTCGTCGGCTCCGCGCCGACGATCAGATCCGGGAGCCCATTGCCGGTGAGATCGCCGACCGCGATCGCCGACAGCCCGTAGATGCCGGCGTCGAGCACGAGGTTCTCCGTCCACACGCCGTTGACCGTCGCGGGCTGCGCGTACCAGGCGATGCGACTCGCCGACATGAACGGCGCGCCGACCGCGTACGCGCCGATCGCCACGACGTCGAGCCGCGTGTCGCCGTTGAAGTCCGCCGTCGCGTGGCCCGACGCGACGATCGATCCCACCGGCGCGACGTCCACGCTCGTCCAGGTGGAGCCGTCGCCGACGACGCCCGGTCCGCCGTTCACGTGCAAGCGCACCGTCTGCGTCTCGGCGAGCGAGACGACGACGTCGAGATCCGTGTCGCCGTCGATGTCGATCAGATCGAGGTCCGTGCCGCCCAGCCCCGTGTCGTCGATCAGCGAATCGACGAACCCGCTCGGCGGCGTCGCGTCCATCGCGCCGCCGTCGCGACCGCCGTCTCGGGGGCCTCCGTCGCGATCCCCGCCGTCCGGCACGGGGCCTCCGTCGCGCTCGGGGCCTCCGTCGCGCTCGGGGCCGCCGTCCCGCACCGGGCCCGCGTCGCGCGGGCCGGCGTCACGGACGGGGCCGGCGTCGCGCGCCGGGCCGGCGTCACGGTTCGGATCCACGCCGCTGTCGGCGAAGCCTCCGTCGCCGACGACGTCGCCCGCGTCGACGAGCGTCGAGGGCGTCTCGACCGGGCCCCCGCTGCACGCCACGAGCCCCGCCCACAAGACCCACGCCGCTCGTCGCGTCACACCCCGATCGTACCTGCCTCACCCACCGCGCTACGTTGGCCGCGTCACAGGGTCGTGCTATGCCACCGGTCCGTGGCTTACAAAGAGAAGCTCCAGGCGTTCCTCACGAAGGAAGCCAATGATCGCAACATCGACCTCGACGACGACTCGCTCGTCGAGAGTGGGATCATCGACTCACTCGGCATCATGAAGCTCGTCCAGTTCATCGAGAGCGAGTTCTCGATCGTCATCGCCGACGCCGAACTGACCCCGGACAACTTCGACACCGTCGACGACATCGTGAAGCTCCTCGAGTCCAAGAAGAGCTGAGCCTGGTGCCGCGCGTCAGCGTCGTCGTCCCCGTCTACAACGCCGAGGCGTATCTCGCGG
>JAUHYN010000487.1 GCA_030426505.1 bacterium
GTAGTCGAGGTCGGCGGATCGGCGCCGCCGCTCCCTGGGCAGACCTACTGGCACACGATCACGGTCGAGCAGGGCTCTGAGCTGTTCGAGCGCGGCGCATCGATCCCCGTCGAGCACAACCTCCCGCCGGATCCCAACACGTCGTACTACCCGATGACGCCGTTCACGACGTTCAAGTGGAAGTACCAGACGGACTACCAGCACTGGCTGTCGAACGCGTGGGTGGCGGCGGCGCCGGCCGATCCGCTCTACGGTCCGGGCACCGATCTCGGCGGTGTCCTGTGGATGCACTCCGACAGCGGCGAGGGTGCGTCCGCCCACGGACAGGACTCCTCGGACGACTCCTGCTCGTGGCTCTCCCCCGGCGGGCCTTCGCAAGCTCCGGTGTGCGGCATGGCCGACGCGTACACGTACGGCGTCGCGCCGGATCCGCGGACGACGAGCAGTCACGGCAAGAAGATCCCGGAGTACGCGCCGGCGCCCGTCTGGGCCTACTGCGCGCCGTGTGTCTTCGACGTGATGTCGCCGCTCTCCGCGGTGTCCAACCCGGCGCCGTTCGTCACGCTCGACGAACACGCCGATGTGTTCGCGTGGACCGAGCACGGCGGCGTCGATGTCTCCGCGGGGTTCGCGACGGCGCTGAAGAGCGCGCTCGTCGACCCGTCCCAACTGCTCGTCCCCCCGAGCGCGCCCCTCACGCCGATGCAGGGCGAGGCTCCCCGCGGGTGGTTCGTCTCCTCCGACGGGGCGCGGGTCATCGGCTCGGTCGTCGTCCGAGGCGGCGTCTTCGACGTCGATACACTGAGTAGAGCGGCCTCCGGGCCTTCGGTGCGCGCCGGCTTCGCGACCGCCTTCGCGGAGGGCGCGCTCTACATCGTCGGTGGCGGCTCGAACGCGGACCTGTGGCGCTACTCGGAGGGACGCGGCTTCACGCAGACGGCGATCTCCCCGGCCGCGAACGCGCCGGTCGACGCGATCGCGTCGGTGTTCTCGCGCCGGGATCGCCGCCTGTGGATCATCGACGACCTCCGCACGCACCGACGCCTCCTGAGGATCGATCCGGCCACGGGCCGCGCCGACGTGTACTCGCTGCCCGAGCTCGGCGCGCGCGGCGAGTCGGCGTACCTGACCACGCTCCGCGACGGACGCGTGATCGTCGCCGTCCGCGGCGCGGCTGCTTCGTTCATCCACGTCCTCGACACCGCGGAGCTCCGCGGCGGACCGGCGGTCCGTGTCGCGCAGAGCTTCGAAGCGAGCGGTGCGATCAGCGGCGTGCCCGCGGTGCTCGACGGTTCGATTCACGTCCCGCTCGAGCGGACCGACGCCGGGGCGTTCCGGATCGAACCGGACATCATCGAGTCCGGTCGGATCGAGGAGTGAAGAGATGAACCGCGGAGCCTTCGTCGCCGTCGCCCTCTCGATCGTCGCTTGTGAACCGCGAGTCGAGCGCCCGTTCCCCGAAGCGCGCGAAGGCTGCGCGATCGTGGAGCTCCCCTCGACCGAGCCCACCGGGTGGACGATGTGCGGCGAAGGCTGCCTGCGCCTCGCGCTCGGCGACGGGCGCGATCGGCTCGACTCCGTCGTCGGCGCCTCGGACGGCGACGGTCGCACGCTGGCGTTCATCCGCGCTCGAGTTGACGGCTACGAGCTCCGCGTCGAAGACCTCGACGCGGAGCGCACCGTCTACGGAGCGCGAAAGACCGGAGGCCGCCGCGGGTGTCTGTTGTCGGTCGTCGGCGTGGAGCCGGACGGCGCCGTGCTCGGCTTCGATCAGCGGAGCGAGGAGGCCGGTCACCGACACGTCTGGCGCCACACCCGCGCGGGGACGATCGTCGACAGCGCAGACGATCGCGTCGTCCTCGAGACGAGCGTCGGCGGCGGACACGTCGCGGTGACCTATACGCGGCGCGAAGTGGAAGTGGACGGGCGCGTCGTCTACGAAGCGCCGACCGGATGGGTCACGTCGCTGACGGCGACCGAGACGGGGGTCTACTTCGTCGTCGACCGACGGCTCCACCGGTGGTCGGACGACGGCGGCGTCGAAGCGCTCCCGCTGGAGGGCGAAGACCTCGCGACGGACGGGCACGATCTCGTCTGGCGGAGCGGCGATGCACTCGTCGCCGCGTCGGTGCCGGAGCTGCGACCGCGTCGTCTGCGCGGACTGCCCGACGACGCGCGCGTCGGTCCCGGCGTGGTCGGGGGCGGACACGCGCTCCACCTCGAGCTCCTCGACGACGGCTCGCGACGACTCGTGAGGACTCGACTCGCGGACGGGCGCACGCGCGTGATCACGCACCCTTCACCGCCGCTCGAGTTCGGCGCGCCGCTGTACGTCGACGACGTCGAGCTCGCCGTGCAGGAGGTGGCGCCGCCGTCGTTTCGGAGCGCGGATCGACTCCGTCACGGGCAGGTCTACGGTGTCCTCCGCCTCCGGGCGCTGTGATAGGCTGCGCGTCGTGGAGCGCACGGCTCTCGTCGTGGTGTGCTGCTTGATGGCCTGCGGGCAGGATCTCGGCCTCGACGACTTCGTGTTCGCGTGCGCGGCGCCATCCGACTGCGTCCGCGGGACGAAGTGTCTGACCGGAGCGGGCGTGTGCGTCCCCCACGAGACGGAGCCCGGGTGCGGCAACGGGTGGCTGGAAGAGGGCGAGGTCTGCGACGGCGATCCGCGCGGGTGCAACGCGTGCCAGTCGATCGCGTTCGGTTGGGCGTGTTCGTCGGACGCGTTTCGGCGGTCGAGCTGCGAGGCGGAGATCCGATTCGTCGACGTCGCCGTCGGTGACGATCACCTCTGCGCGATCACCGACGCCGGGGCGCTCGTCTGCACCGGCTCCAACTTGGACTGCACGGGAGAAGCGACGCTCAAGGCGACGCCGCCGGACGGTCGCTACATCGACGTCGCGGTCGGGAGAGATCACAGCTGCGCGGTTCGGGAGGACGGCCGCGTCGTGTGTTGGGGCGCCAACGTCCGTTGTTCGGATGCGGGGGGAGGCGTGGTCGATACGAACCAAGCGGAGGCGCCGGACGGCGACGACTTCGTCGAGATCGCGTCGGGGCGCTACCACACCTGTGCGATCCGAGCGTCGCGGAACGTGGTGTGTTGGGGCGACGGGCGCGCGGGCCAGTTGTTCCAGGAGCGGGCCCGACTCGACGTGGTGAGCGCAGGCGACGAGTTCACGTGTGGTGTCTATTCGACGGGCCGCATTCAATGCGTCGGATCGGATCAGGACGGGCGATCCACGCCGCCGTCGGGTGCGTTCACGGACGTGGGCGTCGGGATCTACAGCGCGTGCGCCGTAAACCAGGACGGTTCGCTCGTGTGTTGGGGGAGCCCGGGGCCGCGACTCACGCCGCCGACTTCCGCTGACTTCATCGACGTGGGCTGCGGTCATCGCCACTGCTGCGCGCGGCGCCAGGACGACCGAGCCGAGTGTTGGGGGCTCGTGACGAACACGTTCGGCGACGATCCTTTCCCGGACGCCCCCGACGAGCCGTTCGCGATGATCGACGTCGGCACCGCCCAGGCGTGCGGCCTGCGCGAGGACGGCACGATCCGTTGTTGGGGCCCGTCTTTCATCGAGGCGCGCTGACGTGTCCTACTGTCCCCTCTGCGACCGCGACGTCGACGCGGAGCGCTGCGTGACGCACGACGTCCCCACGGTCGACGAAGCGCTGCTCGACGGGGGCCCGAAGCCGGCCACCCACGGCTTGTCCATCGCTTCGCGCTACCGAGTCGCCGCGAGGATCGGCGCCGGTCACAGCGGCGCGGTGTACCGGGCCTTCGACGTGAGCGCGTCGCGCGAGGTCGCGATCAAGATCCTGCACCGAGAGCGCCTCCGCTCGCGGGAGGCGTTGGGGCGCTACTACCGCGAGGCGAACGTGCTGCGTTCGCTCGAACACCCGCACGTGATCCGCCTCCTCGACTTCGGCATCGATCGGGCGACGCACTCCGCGTTCATCGTGATGCCACTGCTCTTGGGCGCGGGCCTCGACAAACGCCTCGCCGACCGCGGCCCGATGCCGATCGACGACGTGCGACGACTCGCTACGCAGATCCTCGACGGCCTCGCCTCGGCGCACGCGATCGGGCTCGTGCACCGCGACATCAAACCCGCGAACCTCCACCTCGACGGCGACGGCGGCGCGCTGCACGCGACCATCCTCGACTTCGGCCACGCGAAGGGCCACGGCGGTGCGAGGACCGCGCCGGGCACCGTCCTCGGCACGCCGCTGTACATGAGCCCCGAGCAGCTCTCCGGTCAGGCGCTCGACGCGAGCACGGATCTCTACGCCGTGGGCGCAGTGCTGTTCGAGGCGCTGACCGGGCGGCCCGCCTTCGAGGCCACTTCGCTCCCGGCGTTGCTCCGGACGAAGCTCGCCCCACCGCCGAAGACCGACACGCCGCTCGACGACGTGGTGCGCGCGCTGCTCGCGCCTCGCCCCGATGCGCGCCCCGCGTCGGCGGCGGAGGCGGCGGCGCTCTTCTCGTCCCTCTCCTCGTCGGCTCGACCCACGCCGACTGCGAGCGCGGGCCGCGGCAACCGGCGCGTGCTCGCCGCGAAGACCGGCGTCCCCGACGGCTCCGAACACCCCGCGACGCGCTACACGCTCGTGGCGCCGTCGCCGCTCGACGACGATGACGCGGCCACCGACCTCGCGATGACCGTCGACGAAGCGGAGCAACAACCGGTCGCCTACGACGTCGCTCCGAGCGAGCGATCGCGCGGGCCGGGGGTCGCGATCGCCGTGACGCTCGCGGCGTTGCTCGCGTTCGTCGGCTGGTCCCTGCGTTCGCGGACCAAGACGCCCGCGCCCGCGGGAGACTCCGTGGCCGCCGTCGCGCGTCCGTTCGCGACGGTCACCACAGCCCCGAAGGCGCGCGTGACGTCGACCCCGCCCGACGCGGAGGTCGTTCGCGACGGCGCGCTGCTCGGTCGAACGCCGCTGGACGTCCCCGTCGGCGGCGCCGTGACGGTGAGGCGCGCGGGGCACGCGTCCAAGGAGGTCGTCCTCGACCCGTCGACGACTTCCACGCACGTCACCCTCGACGTCCGGAGCGACGCCGTCGAGCGGCCCCAGAAGATCCCCCGGCGACGCGCGCCCGCCATCGAGGTGTGGTGAGTGTTGCCCGCGGTCGTGTTGCTCACGGTGTTGTCGACGCCGGCGAGTGAGGTCGAAGCGCTCGCGCGCCAGGCGCTCGAGGCGTGGGAGGCCGAGCGCTACGAAGAGAGCCTCGAGCTTCTGCGTCGAGCGAACTCGATCTCGCCGCTGCCGGTCCTCCGGAACAACCTCGGGCGCGCGCTCGAGCAGCTCGGCCGCTACGAGGAGGCCGCCGCGGCGTACCGCTCCGTCGTCGACGACGACGCCGCGCCGGCCACGCTCAGGAGCTTGGACCGAGAGCGGCTCCGCGCGCTCGAACCGAAGCTCGGGCGCGCGTGGCTCCAGATCGACGACCTCGCCGTCCTGCGGCACGTCCACGTCGACGGTGTGGCCGTCTCGGGTACGCGACTCGTCCACGGTGTCCTGGAGTTCGGCGTCGACCCCGGCGCGCGCACGATCGAGTGGCTGCTCGACGGTCGCGACGTCGTGATTCGCTTCCTCGATCTCGGCGTCGGCACCACGCGTATCGCCGCACGCGAACTCTCGGACGCGCGCGTGATCCTGCCGAACCCACTGACGCCCCCCATCGTGGTCGCGTCGTACGAAGTGCAGACCTCGAAGAACCACCGCACGTCGGCGCTGCGCGTGGCGCCGGGCCGATACGCCGTGCGGATCGGCTCCGACGCGCTCGACCTGGAGCTCGCGCCCAGCCAGACCGCGGTGTGGCACGAGCTCCTGCCTCGGCCGCCGCCGCCCCCGAACCTCGTCGCCGCCCCAACGCCTCCGCCAAAGCGGTCCAGCGCGCTGCCGTGGGTCGGGCTGGGCGTCGGCGCCACGGCCGGCGTGATCGGTGGGATCCTGCTCGGCGCGGCGAGCGCCGACCGGAGCGCGGTGACGGACGCGCTCGTCACCACGGCGGTCGTCGAGGACGTCACGTACGCCCGCGCCGTCCAGCTGGAGGGGCGCGCCAACGACCGCGAGACCGCGGGCGCCGTCCTCATCGCGAGCGGCGGCGCCGTGGTCATCGGGAGCCTCGTGTGGTGGCTGCTCGAGTGACGTGCTGGAGACGACCACCGACTCCGCCTACAATCCGCGCCGCGAATGGCAGACCTCTTCACATTCCAGAACCTCGCGAACCTCGGCGTCCTGATCTTCCTCCAGGCCGTCCTCGGGTTCGACAACCTCCTCTACATCTCGATCGAGTCGCAGCGCGCGCCCGAGGAATCGCAGAAGACGGTGCGCCGGAACGGCATCCTCATCGCGATCGCGCTCCGCATCGTGCTGCTGTTCGTGATGATCAAGCTGATCGACCTCCTCCAGGCGCCGTTCTTCGAGCTGCACTGGGAGGGCGTCATCGAGGGGTCGTTCAACTTCTCGGTGATCGTCTTCCTCTTTGGTGGCGGCTTCATCATGTATACGGCGGTCAAGGAAATCAGCCACATGCTCTCCATCGAGCACCTCGA
>JAUHYN010000488.1 GCA_030426505.1 bacterium
CTCGACGACCACGGTCGAGGCTTGTTGAGCGATCAGTGAACCGAGATTTGGTCCGAAACGCGGAAGATCTGTCCGTTGGCGGCGTTCTTCAGCGTCCTGCTAGGAGTCGCGCGGTTCGAACCGCGTCGATCGCCGGGAGCTCGTCGGCGATCTCGTTCACCGCTTCTGCCGCCAGAGCGATGCGAACGGGGTCGCCGGACGAGACGCTATCCCGGAGCTCGTCGAGCACGGCGCGGTGTGCGTCGGCGAGGCGAGGCATTCAGCCCCGGCTCCCGAAGAAGCGATCGGCAACGTTCTGCCGGAAGCGCTCGTCCGCGCGGGCTCGAGCCACCCTCGATCGCAACTCCGCATCGACCTCAGCCTCGATCGCCAGCACCGGAGACGGGAGGCTGAGCTCCATCGGATCGACGTTCGAGTCGAGCATCGACGCCTCGAACGTCGGGTCGCGCCGCCATCGGTCTCGCCCCTCGCTCACTTGCCGCTGGTAGCCGACAACGCTCAGCGGCGCACCAACACGATCGAGTAGATTCGATCCGTACCCGGTCCCGGGCGCGCGCTCGTCCTGGAGCAGGTCGTTCATGTCGTGAGGGAAGTCGAACCCCGACTCCATGAAGGGGAGCCCAGCGAGCGTCGGAATGATGTTGACCAACCGCTGGAGCTCTCCCCATCGCTCGATCCGGAACACCGCACGCCCCGCGAGGGTCTGGCGCATGTCCGGCCGCTCGTCGTCGATTCCGCTGTCCGCGAGGAACTGGGCCCAGGCGAGCTTCGCCGCCGCGCCGCTGTTCCTACCGACGTAGCGCTCCCGCGCGGACCGCAAGAAGTTCTCGCAGAGCCGGTCGAATCCCTCCACGACGTGATCGGCGACGAGGGCTTCCGGCTTCGAGCGAAGCCGGCGCGCCTCGGCGATCGCCTGCGGCGCCGTGAGGTAGCCAGCCGCAAGGCGCGCGACGATGGAGTAGGTCTCCCGGATCGGCAGGCGCCACACGCCGAGTCCGAAGCTATAGGTCAGCTTGATGGGCTGTCCGATCAACCCGCGATCGCCGGGCGCGGATCCCGCTCCGCCGTCGAGCTCGGCGCGAAGCTCGATCGCCTCGGCGAAGCTCAGCGGCGCACTGCTGGCGCCGAGGGGGGTCAATGCGTTGAGGGTGGTGGTCATGAAGTCTCTCGTTCCGTGCCGATGAGCTCGGCCTTGCTGGAGCCAGGCTCCGTGTTGTCGTCCCAGGCGAAGACGACGCTCACCTCCGAGAAGAGGTTGCGCGCACGCCCGGTGATCTTCTCGAGCAGCGCCGACGCGCGCTCGGCGATGGAGATCAGCCCGTGTGGGCTGGAGTCGCTCGTCGCGATGCGTCCGAGCGCGTGGAGGAGCGCGAGCCCGATCAAGGCCTCGCCGGCCGCGGCGAGTTCACGACGATCGAGCCGGACTAGCCCCGGGTGTTTAGACCTCGCCTCGGTCGCCAAAGCGGCGAGGTCTTCTCCGGACACACCCGCGAGGCGCCCGGCCTCAACGATGTCATCCGTGAAGGCGAGGCCGATCGCCAGAAGCCGCACTCGGAGGGCCTCCGGCGTGGCGACCGTCGCCGACGCAGATGCCTCGAGTTCGAGCCCGGCCAGCCTCGCTCGCTCGCGCGAGCGCTTCGGCCGACTCGTGTGCAGAAGACATCGCCTGGGGTGCGGACCACGCCCCAAGTAAGGCGTCGTCCGCGCTCCGCAGACCTCGCACGTTGTCGTCTCGCCCTTCTTCATCGCGTCAAATGGCGGCGGCTACCCGGTTGGGCCAGCCATCGCCCCATGGCGGCGGCCACCCCACCCAAAAACTCGCGTGGTAGCGGCCACGGGCCCCTGGTCGTCGAAACCCCAAAGGTGTCCCGGCGGATCTATCCCCAGCGAGGCGCCCTCAGACCTGGTGCCAGCGCCCACCACTGAAGACGAGCGTCGCGGACTCGTCGTCGTTCGTGAGCGCCGCGAGGTCGCAGGTCTCGCCACCGTCCGGCGCGATCGTGATGTTGTTCGACTGGGCGCTCCCGCCCGCGTCCTTCAGCACGACGCGGCCCGTGAGGTGGCTCGCGCCGGGCGGCAACGCGATCGCGAACGCCGCCGAGGACGAGTCGACGAGGAGCACCTCGTCGTTGATCGCGACCGCGTACGCGGCCGACACCGACGCGACCATCGGACGCCGCGTCGTCCTCGGCTCGACGGGATCCGTGAGTTGCTGGATCCTCCACCCCAGCGTGGGATCGGCGTTCGGGCGCGCCGACAGTTCGACCTCGACGGACGCGTTCCCCGGGACGCGCACCCCGCCGTCCGCGGTGCTGAGGACGCGCTCGGCGCTCTGATTGGTGATGACGAATCTGGGCATGGTGGTTCCTTTCGTTTCGGTCGCGCGCGACCGCGCGCTTCGGTGAGTGGTTCATCCGCGACGCCTCATTGCTCTGCGACGCTGCACGGGCTGATACCCGTGGACTCGGCGGC
Organism: bacterium; assembly: GCA_030426505.1. Classification (GTDB taxonomy): domain Bacteria; phylum Myxococcota; class Kuafuiibacteriia; order Kuafuiibacteriales; family Kuafuiibacteriaceae; genus JAUHYN01. The sequence goes on from JAUHYN010000488.1 coordinate 2,473, forward strand.
CTCCTCGGAGCGCCCATGGGCGCTATGGTTCGCCGCAGGCTGATTCGCCGCCCTGACACGCGACACGACATCGCGCGCGGCGCGGAGGGTCTCGGGCTCTTCGGGAACGAGCTCGCGATACGCGGCCTCGTTGTCCCGACGGAATCGCTCGAGCTCGCGTCGAAGCTCGTCCGGTGACATGTCCTCGACGGGCTTGGGTCGCCCCTTGAGCCAGCGCACCAGCTCCGCGCCGAGCTCCTCGCCCGGCATCGTGATCACGGCCCCGTCGAGGCCCCGGTAGCGGGTCTTCGAGACGCGAAAGACATGCGACTGATCGATGTCGCCGACGAGATCGAATTCGTACTCGACGCCGTCCCGCTCGACGGGCTGCAGCCCGATCTTGACCGGTTCCTTCTTGCCTCGTTCGTTCTCTTGAAGCTCGTAGGCCATCTTGAGGCGCATCGTCGCGATGACGTGCCCGGGTAGTCCAAGACCGCGCCGACGAACGCGTCGTGTTGCGGTGTCACCGTACGCCACGCCGCGAAGGTGTTCTTCGACTGCGTCTTCGCCGCCGCCTGGTCGACGAGTCGCAGCGCGCCTTCTTGGCCGATCCACGCGTGCGACATCGAGTCGATGACGAGGACGTCGACGCCCTCTCGCTTCGCTTCGTTGATCCGGTCGATGTACTCGTTCGGGTTCCCGGTGCGGATCGGCGCCGTGATGAAGTCGAACTCGTCCGCGTAGAGCGACGCGCTCTCGCGCTCGCTGTCGATCAGTCCGACGAGCCCGCCGCCCATCTCCTCGGCGATCCCGCGCGCGACGCGGAGCGCCGTGTACGTCTTGCCCGAACCCGTCGTCCCAACCAGCGCGAGCCGGAGCATTCGATCGGTCTTGACCGCCTTCTTGAACCCGCTCACGCCGCGCTCCTCGTCTTCGAGGTCGTGCCGTCGCTGATTTCCGAGAACGCGACGAGGGCCGACCGGAGCCCGTCGATCACTCGCGCCCGCCGCTCGGGTGACATCGCGCGAGCTTCGTCGAAGATCCGACGCGCGGCCGCGCGCGACACCGGCGCGCCGCGCCGCACACCAAGACGCGTCTCGAGCGTGACGATCGCCGCCGCATCGAGCGTCGCCTGACTCACGTTGCTCAACTCGCCCTCCGATCCCCGCCGAAGAGAGGCGTGATGGCGCCATCGTGATCGTCGTCCGCGACGTCGTGCGCGCTGAGGAACGCGTCGACGAACCTGCTCCGGAGCTTCGGTAGGTCCCTCTGCGAAGAGCGACCGATCGTCGCGAAGCCCCCGACGCTCGAGAGCGCCGAGCGCGCGCGGGCGTCCGCCGGCCGCTCACGACGATCCGGCGACTTCTTCGCCTCCGCGACCATCAGCGTCCAGGCACCGATCGCATCGTCCTTCTCGCTCGTCCCCCGCGCCTTCGCGTCGTCGTAGAGGCCCTCGACGAGGGACCCGAGCTTCTCCGCGTCGAGGAACACCCCGCGGAGACTCACCCATCGCTTCCTCGCCTTGGCTTGGGTCGTGAGCCATCCGCGCGCAGCGTGCTCGAGCGCCCCCCGCCACCAATCGACGTCCGCGCCGAACGACTCCGAGATCGCGCTGAAGCTCCGCGCGTCGTCGGAGTCCGGCCACGCACGCGGGGGAGGCGGCCAACCGGCGGGGACGAGGATCTCTTCGTAGAGCGCGCCGAGGAGCTCAGCCGAAGCGGTCGACGATTCGGCCGGCGACGCGTTCTCGCTTCCTGCCTTCCTGTCTCCCTTCCTCTCTGCCTCCCTTCCTTTGGGAGGAGGTTCCTGGACGTTCCCGGAGGTTCCCGGAGGATCCGGGAGCCTCCGACGCTTCCGCATTCGCTCGCGAATCGCCGGTTGATGGTCCGCCCAGTCGTGAACGCGCCATTCGTCTCCGACGCGATCGAGCAACCGTGCTTCTACGAACGCGTCGAGCAGCACATCCGGATCGAGAGGCCATCCCGCGCCGCGCGCGAGCTGTCGGGCGGATCGCTTGCCGAGGTGTCCGTCGTCTTCGCCGCGCTGCGCGGCGAGCTCCCAGAAGCCGACAACGAGACCTCTCACCACGACATCGCCCCATCCGGCGGGGATGTGCGGCCGGAGAACGGACGCGACCTCCCGCGCCTTGTCTCCGTGCAGGCCTCCGGTCGAAACCGAGAAGTACGCGAGAGGTAGCGCCACGACGCGACCTCAGACCGTGGCGCTGTTCTGCGTCTCGAAGCGAGCGCGCTCCGCGTCGGGCACACGACGCAGCCGCCCGATGCTGAGCGTCTTGAGGTCGCCCGAGTACATCAGGAGGCGCACCTTCTGAATGCTGCATCCCCACCGCTCGGCGAGCTGTTTTGCACTCCAGAACGGTCTTGCTGTCTGCTTCTTCTCGGTTGCTTGGGTGGCGTCCATGGTTCTGCGGACACCTTGCGAGAAGCCTTCGACGACGTGTGACGATAAATACGTGGTGGGTTTCGTTCCGTCAGTCCTCGGTGCGGCGGGACGACATCCGATCCAGGAGCATGCGCACCTTCATGTCGTCGCGACCCCGAGTGCGGAAGGCCTTCATCAAAGCGTCGTCACGAAGACGTCGTCGCTCGCCTCGACGCGGCTCCTTGTTGTCGGGCTTCGTGTAGCTGAAGCCCAACTCCGCTGCGACCGTACGAACGGCATCGACGCATGCCTCAGCGTCATCACCACGATCCGCGTCGAGGCCCAGATCTGCGCACAGCCAGCGAGCCCGCAGCGCGAGGCCTGGCAGCGGCGTCCCGGACGGCCGTCCAGCCGCGGCTGTGACTTGCGCCGCGACCCATGAGTCGAGCGCGCCGATCGTTCCTAGAAGATCTCCCATCGCCGCTTCCGCCGCCGTCTCGTCGCGTGCCGTGACGTCCCGAACGCGACCGAAGACGGCCAGATCGGCGCGCCGCCAGGCCCTCACCGCGTCCGCGAACAGCTCGGACAACTCGTGCCGGTGAAGATCAGAGAGGCCCCTCGACGCTCGCTCGCTGACACGCTGTCCGAACGCTTCGAGGTACTCGGCAAGGCCAGCGAGAAGCTCCTCGACTCGGGTACGTCGCTCCGCGCGAAGCTCGAGCCCGCCGAGCCGTTTCTCGCAGTAGTCTAGGAGCCGTTCGACGTGCTCCGCTCGATCGGTCACGACCGCGCCTTCTCGACCGCCGCGTGGAGGTCGTCGTCGGTGATCGTCTGGTACCGCTTCAGCGTCTGCAAATCCTTGTGCCCCGAGATCGCCGCGATCGTGAAGATGTCCGCCCCGCCGCGCCGGAGGTTCGTCAGCGCCGTGTGTCGGAAGTCGTGGAACCTCAGATCCTCGATCCCCAGCTCGCGCGTCAGCGACGCGAACGCGGGCGAGATCGTCCCGCGCTTCGCCTCGAACACCCGCCCGTCGATCCGTCGCGGGTGCGCCTCGAGCGCTTCGACCGCGACCGGCGACAGCGGGACGCGGCGGCCCTCCCCCGTCTTCGTCGAGCCGCTGGCGAGCGTGACGATTCGGCGCCGCAAGTCGACTTGCTTCCACTGAAGCGAAACGATCTCCCCGAGCCGCATCCCCGTCTCGTACCCGAGCACGATCGCGAGGCGCAGATCCCCGGCGCTCGCGTCGACGAGCGCGCGGAGCTCCTCGGCGGACGCGACGCGGTCGCGCTCGTTGTGCTCGGCGAGGACGCGGACGCCCGCCATCGGGTCGCGGTGCTGGTAGCCGTCGCGCTTCGCGAGGTTCAGCGCCGCGCGGAGCAGCGCGAGGTGCCGGTTGACCGTCGCCGGCGCCATCGGGCGGCCGAGTCGCGTCGGCGTCTCCTCGAGGTCCTCGATCAGCCGCTCGACGTCGCGCGCCTCGAGGTTCGCGATCGGCGTGTGCTCACCGAGGAGCTCGACGAGGAGCGCGAAGCGCGTGCGGTCGGCGTCGAGCGACTTCTTCCGCTTCGCGTGCTCGAGCCAGCGGTCGCGGAGCTGACCAACCGTGAACCCGCGCTTCTTCTTCTCGGGGAAGTAGGTCCCCTCGAACGCGGCGGCCTCGCGCTTCGCGAGGAGCGCCTTGGCCTTCGTCTTCGACGTCGTGCCCGCCGACTCGCGGA
>JAUHYN010000489.1 GCA_030426505.1 bacterium
CTCTCGTCGTGAGGCACACCGACCTCCGACCAGAGCTTCAGGGAAGCCAACGCCAACAGGTCACGCCGACAGAGGCGCCCGAGCACGAGCGCCCCCACCGCACGCGGTAACTCGGAACCGGGAGTCTTCGTCGCGTTCACGTCGCCCCTCTAGAGCACAAGGGATGCCAGCTCGGTTGCCGGGCCCGGGCGGCCCGTGGCCGGCATTCGTCCGAGATTCGTCCGAGGTCCCCGGACGAAGGCGTGGCATGCTCCGACGATGTCCGACGGGAGCGCCCGCCGCGCCGCACGTCACGCTCGGGCCCAGCTCGAGCTCGGCCAAACCAAAGACGCCGCCTGGCTCGCGCTCCACTCCATCGAGCTGGACGAAGAAGAGCCGCTCGGCTGGGCCCTCCTCGCCCGCGTCGTGCTCGACGCCACCGAGGACCCGCTCGCCACCGTCGCGACGCGCTACGCGCTGTCCCTCGGCGTCCCGGATCCGGAGCGCGCGCTCGTGGAGCGGATGCACCGGATCGATCTGTGGACCCGCGGGCTCCTCGACCACAAGGACCGCGCGTCGCTCCTCCCGCTCTCGGCGTTCGACGACGGCGCGGCCTTCAGCGAGTCGGCGCGCTTCGCGCCGTGGCTCGACGAACAGATGGCCGGGTTCGAAGACGAGCGCGGCTGCGCGCGCGCGGTGTTCCGGATGGTGGCCGCGTTCGCGGACGCGTACGTGGTGCCCGAGACCGACGACAACCCGCTGCACGCCGAGGGCTGGCGCCCGACGGACGTCTACGCGGCGTGGGTCGACGGCGATCCCGTGTCGAACCTCGGCGACGCGCCGGCGCCCGCGAACGACGACGCGGACGATCGCGTCCAGCTCCTCTCCGACTACCGGATCGAACAAGAGATCCTGGAGCTCGGTGCGCAAGGCAGCTTTCAACTCGCACGCGAGCGCGCCGAGCTGTGGACGAAGCTGCGCCCCACGAAGGTGAAGCCGCTCGCGATGCAGATCCGCGTGCTCCACGCGGGGCAGTGGGAAGAGGCCCGCGACGCCGCGGTCCGAGCGCTCCTCGGCCTGGAGTGTCGCGACCTCAACGACCTCGAAGACGCGCGCGTCGCGCTCGGCGAGCTCGGGTTGTGGGAAGCGCAGCTGCAAATCCTGGAGCGCATGGATCGCCTCGCGCCCGGCCACCCGGTCATCCTCGCCAACCGCGGCGTCGCGAAGATGCAGCTCGGCGAGGTCGAGGCGGGCGCGTCGGATCTGGAGGCGGCGCTCGACGCGGATCCCGACTGCGGGCCCGCGCTCGCGAACCTCGGCCTCCACCGGATGCGCGAGGACGAGTACGTCGCGGCGCGCGCGCTGCTCGAGCGCGCGGTGAAGGTCGCGCCGGATCAAGCGCAGGTGCGCGTGTACCTGGCGGCGTGCAAGAACAACCAAGGCGATCGCGCCGGCGCGGTGGTCGAGCTGGAGTCGGCGCTCGAGCTCGACCCGCACCACGCGCAGGCGCAGCAGCTGATGGAAGAGCTGCTCGCGCGAGGGCCGGTGAATTGATGCGTTCTCTCCTCGTCGTCGCGTCGCTCCTCGTGAGCGCGCCCGCGGGGGCGGACGACTACGCGGCGCGCCTCCAAGACGACCAAGCGAAGCTCGAAGCGGCGATGCGGAAGAAGTGCCCGAAGCGCACTGCCACGATCGCGAAGACCCGGCCGGACGCGAGCCCCGCCGCGCGGTGCGACGCCCTCGTCGCGCTCGCGGAGTGCGGGCGTGACCTCGAGGTCTACCACCTGAAGACGAGCGCGGCGTGCTTCGCGAAGAACGACTTCGCCCAAGCGGAGGCGAGCGCGCGCGCGGCGCTCGCGTTGCGCGTGACGGAGTCGGCGCAGCTCGCGTTGTTGATGGCGCTCGCGCGGACGAAGGCACCGACCGCGAAGCAACGCGCCGACCTCGCCGAACACTTGGCGTACTTCGAGGCGCGACCGTGTTCTCGCGAAGACCTCTGCGCGGGCGTCGCTTACGTCGCGTGGCACGCCGACCAGGACGCGTTGACGATCCGCTCGTCCGAGCGCGCCATTAACCAGGGATTTAAGGGTTGGCAGCCGTATTTCTTCGGCGGGTCGGTGCTGTTCACGAGGTCGGGCGCGGATCGCAGGAAGGGCCGCGAATGGCTCCTGGAAGCCAAGAAACGCGGGGGCCCGTCGGCGATCGACGACCTGTTGGAGGCGGCCGACGGGTCGAGGTAGCGAGGCGCAAGCCGGATTGCGATCTCGAGGTGCGTGTTGGTAATTTGGGACGCACGGTTCGCGAGGATGCGAACCCATTGAGGCGCCCCCAGGATGTGGAACAACAACTACCTCGACTTCCGGTCACAACTCCTCTTCGGGCAGTTCAGCCCGTTCGACGCGCAGGGGTTCGGTAACCCGCTCGAGAGCGCGCAGGCTTTCAACGGTCTCTTCGGTCAGGACAGCTTCGGCACGGGCGACGGCGCCATGCCGGCGGCTCAGATGCTCCCGTATCTGATGTCGATGCTCATGCAGCAGCAGCTGATGATGATGTACCTGGCGGAGATGATCACGATGGGCATGGGCCGTCAGAACGGCGGCGGCTCGCGCGCCCACGGCCAGGTCCCGAGCGGCGGCTGGCAGAACCAGCGGCGCCTCTCCCCCGGCACGTGGGGCAACCCGAGCGGACCGTCCGGCCACGATCACGATCACCACGACGTCGGCCCGTCGAACGTGCCGCCGCCCGCCGGTGGCCCGGCCTCGGCGTCGGAGATCTCGCGCATCCCGAACTACCACCAGCTCGCGCCGTCGCTGCAGCGCGCCGCGGTCGACGCCGTCCGCATGGGCCTCACCGTCACGTCGACGACCGGCGGCCGGCACACCGCGACGTCGAACCACTACCGCCACAACCACTCGGACGGCATGGGCCACGCGATCGACGTCGCCGGCTCCCCACAAGCGATGGCCGCGTTCTACCGGCGCTACGCGGGCAGCAACCCGCGCGAGCTGTATTACGATCCGATCGGCGGCATCAAACGCGGCCAACAGATCGGCCCGATCGGCGGCCACAGCGATCACGTTCACCTCGCCCTCAGCTGACGAAGTCAGCGAACCTGCCCGTACACGAGCCCCTGCCCCTGCCCGACCGAGTTCGTTTGGCAACGGGCAACAGACCCGCAAGCGAGCCAAGGGCGAGCGCGCAGTGAGATACCGTCTTGGTCGTCAAGCCAGACCGCAGGCGAACTTGCTTCGCCGATAACGGCTCAGGACGGAACCCACCGGGCTCGAACGTCGGCGCGCGCTCCGTGGGCGGACACCCAATCCCCCCGGTTCGGTGCGCTCCGTAGCGCCTCGAGCTCGTCCTCCTCGAGGGGCGTCGGGACGAGCAACGTCACGGTCGCGTCCTCCGCGAGCGGTACGCCGCCCGCGTACGCGAGCACGAAACACCTCGACGGGCCGATCGGATCCTCGAAGTGGACCACGTCGTTCGGACACCAAGGCGGGACGTCCGGCCCCTTGCCATGGAGGAACATCGCGAAGTCCGCGAACGCGGCCGCGAGCTGAGGCCCGTGCTGTGAGACCGGGAGCAACAACTCGACGTGCGCCGTGTCGCCCTCGACCGAGCCGCCAGCCTGACGCACTCGCGCGAGGCCGCACGTGACGAACGCGTAGTCGTCGCCGCGATCGTAGACGGTCACCTCGAACGGCGGCACGGGCTGAGGCAGGTCGTAGCGTCCGAGGCTGGCCACCGGGCGCCACACGCTCTCGAGCTGCGCCGTGAGCAACGTCCGGTAGGCGACGTACCCGAGCGGGTCGCCGCCCTCCTCGACGAAGCGCTCCCAGACCTCGTCGAGCGGTTCGCCGATCGCCTCGAGGTGGAAGACCGCGCCCGTGTCCTCGTCGCGCGCGACGAAGCGCGCGCAGGATGCGTCGGGGACGAGCGCCGCCGCCCCACCTTCGACGGGGAACGGTCCGACGCCGAGCCCGGGCGGGACGTGCAAGACGTCGCCGGCTTCGGGGAGGCGGTTGTCGCGCGTCATCCGGTACGCGGCGAGCATCATCGCGTCGTGCGCGAGGCGATAGGCCGCGTCGGACTCGGGATCCTCGACGGCGACCACGATGTCCGGGCGCATCGCGACGTCGAGGCCCCAGGTCGCGAGGCGCGTGCGATCCGGCGTGAAGCCGACGTCGATCCACGCCGTGAACGGGCGGCACGTCTCGTCGTCCGGGTCGCCGGCGCGCCGCTGCCATTCCTCGGCCGTGTACACCACGTGACCCGCGCGGTGCAGGACGACGTGTGTCCCGTGCGCCGCGAGGCGCGCGACGACCTTCGACAACTTCCGCATCGCGCCGTTCGGTCCCCACGGGTCCGGGCCGGCGCCGAGGATCAGCGGCGCCGCGGCGTCGATGGACGCGAGCCCCGTGCTCAAAGAGAGGAAGCCGCCGTGGGTCGGCGCGTCGCCGCCGAGGTGGCGGAGGTCGAGCGCGTCCGACTCGAGCGGCCCCGCCCCGACGAAGACCTGCAGGCTCCTCCCGTCGATCGACAACACCGGGGATGGCGTGTGATCGAGCTGCACGTCCTCGGCGAGGACGCCCATGCGCTCGAACGCCTCACGGAGCGCAGCGCGCCCGTTCTCGACGGGGCGTTCGAACATTACGGTCACGGTGCCGAGCATCATCGCGCTCGCGGTGCCGTCGGCGCCCGGGTCGAAGCCGAGTGAGCGGTCGCGGGCTTCGTAGAGCGCGTCGAGCTCGGCCTGCGCTCCGTCGGCGACCTCGATCTCGGTCGCGCGCACGCCGCCGTAGGGGCGTGGCGCGGCGGCGCACACGCGGACGCGCGCGCCCTCGATCGGCGCGAAGCCGCGACACGCGGACGCACCGAAGCGGAGCGTCGAGTCATCGTCGAAGCGGAGCGTGCCGAGGCCGTCCGCGTCGAGCTCGACGATCGTCGCGAGCGCGGGGAGCTCCGGGATCGCGACATCTTCCGCGGCCGGCTCGGGAGGCGTCTTTTTCTTGAAGCGATCGAAGAGGCCCATTTCGGATCCTCAACCCGTCATCCTACGTGAGCGCGATCGGCTCGAAGTTGTTCACCGGGAAGCCGAAGCGATCGACCGGCGCGCCGCAGAGCCGCGCGATCGTCACCCACAGGTCCGCGTGATGGTGGCGCCCGAACGTCTTGCCGTAGTTGATGCCGGACTCGATCTGCGCGCCGGAGCGATCCTGGCCGCCGATGAACACGCCGTCGCGCGCGCGCGGCTCCACGTCCGGGAGGTCCAACCACCGGCCGCGACGAATCCCACCGCCGCCGCCGATCACGGTGTGGACCTTCGAGCGGGTGTCGTGGCTCCCCGTCTCGACCTCACCCGTGAGGACGATGATCGTGTTGTCGATCAGCGGGCGCCCGTCCACGTCGATCGTGGTCTCGAGCGAGCGGACGAACTGCACCATCTTCGTCACGTACCAAGCGGCCCACCCCTCGAACGCGAGGCGCGCGTCGGCCGACTCGTAGTGCGCGACCTCGTGGTGGAAGTCGGAGCCGTAGATGTTGCCGACGCGTTCGGTGCCCATGCTGTCGGTCCACGTCCAGTCGCGGTACTGCTCGCCGAGGCCGAGCACGGCGACGCGGTGCGTGTCCGCGAGGAACGCGACGCGGATGAGCTCGAAGTAGTCGTCCATCTCCTGCTCGATCGCCTGGTTGTCACCGGGGCGCGGCGGGATCTGGTCGGGCGTGAGCCCGCCCATGGCGCTGGGCTCGAAGCGATTGCTCAGGTCGTTCATCGCGGTGAGGTACGACTCGAGCTTCACGCGCTCGGTGCCGCTCACCTTCGTCAGCATGCGATCCGTGTCGCGACCGAGGAACGTGAAGAGGCGATCGCGCACCGCCTCGCGCCCGCGGTTCGCCTGCCCGCCCGCGCTCTGGTTGAGCGGGTCGATGATTGCGTCGAACGCGCGACGCGCGCTGGTGTAGAACGCGAGCTCACGCGAGTTCCCGTCGAAGCACGTGGGGTTGTACGGCTTGCCCCACGAGCGGAAGCCGGCGTTCACGCGGAGCGCGTTGACGCCGAGTGCGTTCGCGACGTGCCAGTCGATCGACGGCCCCATCGGCTCCGGGAAGTGCGCGCCGAGCTGGTCGGACGCGCCCTCGCCCCACGGCACGGCCGCCGTGAAGATGTCGGAGTACGAGACGTCGTGCGCGTTGCCCCACAGCGTGCCGCGGAGCCCGTCGACGAAGACGCACTGATCCTTGATCGCCTCGAACCCCGCGAGCGGCGCCGGGATCGTGAAGTCGGTCTCGGTGCCGCTGAAGACGCCGTGGTCGCGGTCGCGACCCCACCCGTGCTGCAACGGGACGAGCAACAAGCGCACGGGCGCGCTCGCGGTCTGACCCATCGCGACCTTCGAGTTGAAGAAGTTGGCCGCGAACGCGGCGCTCGCGCCGAGGCCCTGGAGGAAGAATCGTCGATTGAAGCCCTGGCCCGCCATTACTGCGCCTCCGCCTGCCGCACCGCGAAGCTGTCGGTGTTCACGAGCGTCTCCGCCACCGCGGTTACGCGATCGTT
>JAUHYN010000490.1 GCA_030426505.1 bacterium
ATGGGGCGCGACCCGGGGAACGACATCCAGATCCCCCTCACGACCGTGTCGCGGAACCACGCGCGCATCTTCTACGAGATGGGCGACTACTTCCTCGAGGACCTCGGCTCCACGCACGGCAGTAACCACAACGGGCGCAAGATCCCGAAGGGCGAGAAGCGCCTCCTGCGCGACGGCGACACCATCCAGGTGATGTCGTTCCGCATCACGTTCAAGACCACCGCCGGCACATCGCTCGAGCGCAAGCCCGGCGAGAAGACCGAGCAGCTCGCGCGCCGGATGGTGCAGGAGGTGCTCTCCTCGCTCGGCGGTTCGATGACCGAGCCGCCGTCACTGCGCGTGATGAACGGCCCGGACGAAGGCAACCGCTACGAGCTCGCCGAGGACGCCGTCGAGATCACGCTCGGCCGCAGCCCCGACTGCGATCTCACGCTCAACGATCAGAACGCGAGCCGGCGGCACTGCCTCATCAAGCGCAACTTCCACGGCTTCACCGCGCAGGATCTCGGATCGAAGAACGGCGTTCTGGTGAACGGCGATCGGATCGAGGGCGCGCAGCTGATCAAAGACGGCGACGAGCTTCAGATCGGCGGCGTGAAGCTCACGTTCATCGACCCACCGTCGCGGCTCATCGATCAGATGGGTGGCATCGACAACAAGACGATGGATCCCGAGGGCGTCGGCGAGACCGACGGCAGCGAAGAGCTCGACGCCTCCGACGAGCCCTTCGAAGATCCCGCGGCCGACCTCCCCGAGTCCGACGAGGCGGAGGATCCGGATCCGATGCTCGAGTTCTCCGGCGGCGAGCCGTCCCTGGACCTCGGCGACAGCATCGATCCCGAGAGCTCCAAGCTCGACCTCGGCGAGCTCCCCGACGAATTCAAAGACGTGGGCAAGAAGGGCGGCGTCTGGGAGGTGCTCATCTTGGTGATGGGCGCGGTGTTCCTCCTCGGCGCGATCGGCCTGATCCTTTTCCTGGTCCTGTAGCGCGGCGCTACGACGCGCGATCCAACAACTCGAGCAGGCGCGACGGGCTCACCGGCTTCGTGAGGTGCGCCCGGAACCCGGCGCTCTGCGAGCGCGCCTGGTCCGCGTCGGAGCCGTAGCCCGTCAGCGCGAACAGCGTCGGCGCTCGGGCGCCGAGCCCTTCGAGGACGCGCTCCGCGAGCGTGTAGCCGTCGATGCCGGGGAGGCCGATGTCGACGACGGCGAGCTCGGGGGGCGTGTCGAGGATGCGTTCGAGCGCGGTCTCGCCGTCGTGGACGACCTCGACCTCGTGACCGTGGACGGCGAGGTAGTCGGCGAGGAGCTCGGCGGCGTCGACGTTGTCGTCGACGATCATCACGCGGCGCTTCGTACGTTCGGGGGGCGGTTCGACGTCCGGCGGGGTCGCGGGGATCGGCGTGTCCGCGTCGATGCGGGGGAGGCGGACGATGAAGGAGCTGCCCGCGCCGACGCCCGGGCTCGTCGCCTCGACCGCGCCGCCGTGCAACTCGACCAGCCCGCGCACGAGCGTGAGGCCCAGGCCGAGGCCGCCCTGCGCGCGGTCGGGGGCCTGCGGCGCCTGCACGAACACGTCGAACATCGTCGGGAGGATCTCGGGCGCGATACCGACGCCGTCGTCCGTCACGCGGACGACGACCTCGTCACCCTCCGCCTCGGCTGTCAACGTGATGTGTCCGCCCCGGTCCGTGTAGCGCGAAGCGTTCGAGAGGAGATTGGCGACGACCTGAGTGAGGCGCGCTTCGTCGCCGTCGATCTGTAGGCCGTCGGTCGCGACGTCGACCTCGAGCACCTGCGCTTTGGCCCGCATCGTCTCTTCCACCATCTCGAGCGCGCCCCGCGTGATCTCGGAGATCTCGATCGGCGCGCGGCGTAGCTCGACCTTGCCGTGGACGATCCGCGAGACGTCGAGGAGGTCGTCGACGATGCGGACGAGGTGACGCGACTGTCGATCGATGATCCCGAGCTCGCGCTCCGCGTGAGGATCCCCGCGCTCCCGGACGAGCTCGGTCGCGGTGAGGATCGGCGCGAGCGGGTTGCGCAGCTCGTGGCCGAGCATCGCGATGAACTCGTCCTTGGCGCGGTTCGCGGCCTCGGCCTTCTGGCGCGCCTCCAACTCGCGCGCCAACAGATCCTCGCGCTCGTGGTAGAGGCGCGCGTTGTCGATCGCGGCCGCGGCGAGGCGCCCGAGCTGTGCCATCGCGGGGAGGTCGGCGTCGTCGAAGTGGCGCTCCGACTGCGCCGTCATCAGGAGCAGCACGCCGTACGGGCGACCGCGGTGGACGAGAGGGATCGTGATCAGACTCTTCGGGTGGATCGCGCGCAGGAGCGCGAGGTGGTCCTCGTCGCGCGCGGCCTCGGACAGCGCGGCGTCGGTGACCGGCGAGACGACGCGGGGCGCGTCCTCGAACGCATCGAGGATGTGACCGTACGCGGGCTGGACGTCGATCGGGTACTCGAGCATCGCCTCGGCGAGCGCCACCTGCGCCGGGTCGGCGTGCGCGACGACGATGCGTCGACTGGACGCGCCCTCGAACACGTCCACGGCCGCGAAGTCCGCGATGCTCTCGGCGGCCGCCCACGCGATGGCCTTCAGCGCCGCGTGCGCGTCGTCCGGTGCCTGCGCGAGGAGCTCGCCGGCGCGCATGACGAAGCGCTGCCGTTCGAGCGAGCGGTGTTGTTCGGTGATGTCGTGTCCGGTCGCGAGCACGCCGAGCATCTCGCCGCGCTCCGACCGGATCGGTTGATAGACGAAGTCGAGGTAGACGTCCGTTGGGTCGCGGCCCGGCTCGTTCATCAGTTGGACGCGCACGTCGCGCCCGAAGAACGGCTCGCCGGTGCGATAGACCTCGTCGAGCACTTTGACGAAGCCCTGAACGACGAGCTCCGGGAGGGCCTCGCGGACCCGCTGACCCACGACGTCGCGGCCGCCGATCAGTTTGTCGTAGGCGGGGTTCGTCAGCTCGAAGACGTGCTCGGGGCCGCGCAGGAACGCCATGAACCCCGGCGACTGTCCGATGATCGCGAGCAGGCTCCCGAGGCGCGCGTCGACCTCCGCCTTGCCCCGCTGCACCGCCTCGGCGCGGTCGAGGAGGTTGGCGGCCTCCGCGCTGCGGCCGTGGAGGTTCGTGACGTCCTGCGTGTGCTGCAGGATGTACTCGACCTCGCCGTCGTCACCGAGGAGCGGCACGTGCGTCGCGCTCCACAGCCGGAGCTCGGGCGCCTCTCCGGGTGCGGGCGCGACGCGGTAGGGGAGGTACGCGATGACGTCGCGCTGACGTGTACTCAGGACCTTCTCGAGCGAGTGCTCGAGGAGGCGGCGCGGCGGGTCGTCGGGATCGTTCGGGAACAGGTCGAAGAGCTTGCGGCCCACGAGGGACGCGAGGTCCGAGCCCGTGACGTCGAGGTACGCGCGGTTCGCCGTGACGAAGCGGAACTCCCGATCGAGCACCATGTACGGGTTGGGGCTCGCCTCGAACAGGCTCTCGAGGTCGAGCCCAACCATCGATCCGTACCGTAACAGGCGCGATCTGGACTCGCTACAAATCTCACGCTCCGGCGCACCGCGCGCCGGTCTCACCCGAGATCGAACAGCAACACCTCCGCGTCCTCTGTCGCCGTGACGTCGATCCGATCCGCGTCGCTCGTCGACGCGGCGTCGCCCGCCGTCAGCAGCGAATCACCGACCCGGACCGCGCCGCGCGCGACGTGGATCCAGGCGTGCCGACCCGGCGCCAACGTGTGCGAGACGGTTTGGCCGCTTTCGAGCAGGCTCACGTACAGCGACGCGTCCTGGTGAATCCGGACCGAACCCTCGCGCGCGTCGGGGGATGCCACGAGGCGGAGCACGTTCTTACGGTCCTCGACCGAGAAGTGCTTCTGCTCGTAGCTCGGCTCGATGCCCCGTCGATCCGGCTGGATCCAGATCTGGAGGAAGTGGACCGAGTCGTCCTTCGAGTGGTTGTACTCGCTGTGGACCACCCCGGTCCCGGCGGACATCCGCTGCACCTCGCCCGGGCGGATGGTCGAGCCGTTCCCCATGCTGTCCGAGTGCTCGAGCGCGCCGTCGAGGACGTACGAGATGATCTCCATGTCGCGGTGCGGGTGCGGCGGGAAGCCGCCGCCGCCTGCGACGCGGTCCTCGTTGATGACGCGCAGCGCGCGGAACCCCATGTGCGCGGGGTCGTAGTAATTGGCGAACGAGAACGTGTGCCGGCTGTTCAGCCAGCCGTGGTTCGCGTGGCCTCGGTCTTCGCTCTTCCGTACCTTCATCATGGGCCCAGGATAGAGACCGAAATCGAAGGCAACAATAGACGGATTCGAAACGTATTGTTTCCTGGAGTGTATAATCGCAGGTGATGCTCGAATCTCTCCGTGACATGGGCCTGTTCGTCGCGCTCGTCGACGCGCAGAGCTTCTCCGGCGCCGCCGAGGCCCTCGGCCTCTCGAAGTCCGCCGTCAGCAAACAGCTCGCGCGCTTGGAGTCGCGCCTCGACGCGCGGCTCCTCGAACGCACCACGCGCTCGATGCGCCTCACCGACGTCGGCGACGTCTACTACCGCCGCGCGAAGCGGATCGTCGACGCCGCCGAGGAGGCGGAGACCGAAGTCTGCGAACGTCAGCACACCGCGGTCGGGCGCCTCACCGTCTCCGCGCCGATGTCGTTCGGTCAGCGCTACCTCGGCGTGACCGTCGCACGGTTCGTCGCGCAGCACCCGCAGGTCGAGGTCGTGTTCGATCTCGCGGATCGCTACGTCGATCTCGTCGACGAGGGCTACGACCTCGCGATCCGCGTCGGCGCCCTCGCGGACTCTTCGCTCGTCGCGCGCCGGATCGCCACGACGCGACAGCTCCTCGTCGCGTCGCCGGACTACCTCGCGCGGCGCGGTCGCCCGAAAGCGCCGCGCGACCTCGCGCGACACGAGTGCCTCGTCTATCGGCAGGGCACGGCGCGCGTCGACACGTGGCGGTTCGCGAGCGCGAACGGCGAGGTCACGGTGCGCGTCGACGGTCGCCTCGCGAGCAACGACGGCGACATCCTGGCGCAGGCCGCCGCGGAGGGCGCGGGCGTCGCGTACCTCCCGGACTTCATCGTCGAGCCACACCTCGAGGAGGGGCGCCTCGTCCGCTTACTCCCGCGGTCGTGTCGCACGACGTCGATGGTGTCGGCGGTCTACCCGAGCCGCCGGAGCATCTCCGAGAAGATCCGCCTGTTCGTGGAGGAGGTCAGCGCGACGCTCGCGACGTGACGGTCAGCGGCGTGGGGCGCTGCCGGGCGGCGCGTCGCAGTCGTCGCAGGGCAGCGCGAGGTTCGCGCGCAGATCCGCGTCGTAGGTCTCGTACGCCTCGGACGCCGCCGCGCGTTCGTCGTCGCCGCGCGCGTTCGCGAAGAACGTGAGCGAGATGGCGGCGGCGATCCCGACCAGCCCGCCGATCACGCGGAACCGGGCGCCGGGCGTCCGGTCGAAGACGAGCGGAGACGCGAGCAGCCCGAGCGCACCCACCCCCGACAGCGCGGCGAGCCCGCCGTAGAGGTAGGCGCTCTTGCGGTGGCTCGCGGAGTCCACGGCCGACACGGCGGTCGCCGAGTCCGCACCGACCAGCGGCAAGAGATCCTCGGGGAAGTCGACGCGCGTGCCGTCGCCGAGGACGAGCAGGAGCCGCTCCTCCTCTTCGCCCACGATCGCGCCGGTGGTGACGCTCTGGTAGTACGTCACCGACTCGAGTTTCCGGGCGGGCTTCAGCCGCTCGTAGGCCTGCCGGCGCGCCTGCGGCGAGTGCGCGACCACCGGCTCCAGCTCGACGTGTTGCCGGTTCCCACAGGCGCTGACGAGCGCCACGGCGACTAGGATGTTGCGCGTCCGCATCGGCTCCGAGGTAGCCGCGATCGTCCGGACGATCAAGCTGTACCGCGGATCGACATCCGGGCCGCGCGTCGACTACAACTCCACCGATGTCCTCGGCACCGAACGGACGCTACGGCACCCACGGCAAGATCCTCGTCGTCGATCTCACCGACGGCTCGCACGAGGAGCAGACGATCGAAGAGTCGGTCTACCGCCAGTTCCTCGGCGGCTACGGGCTGGGCGCGTACCTCATGTGGAAGCACTATCCGGCCGGCGCGGATCCGTCTTCGCCCGAGGCCTGCTTCGCGATCGTGTCGGGGCTCCTCACCGGAGTGAAGACGCCGTTCTCGGGGCGCATCCAGATCGTGGGCAAGTCACCGCTCACCGGGACGTGGGCCGACAGCAACTCGGGCGGGAGCGTCGCGATTCAGCTGCGGCGCGCGGGCTACGACGCGCTGGTCGTGAAGGGCCGCGCGGCCGAGCCCTCGGTGTTGGTCGTGCAGGACGGCGAGGTGCGGATCGAGCCCGCCGGCGACCTGTGGGGCACCGAGATCCCGAAGGCGTTCGACGCGCTGCGCACGCGGTTCGGCAAGAAGAGCGAGGTCGGCGTCTCGGCGATCGGTCCGGCCGGTGAGAAGCAGAGCAAGATCGCGTCGGTGATGAACGACCGCTACCACGCGTTCGG
>JAUHYN010000491.1 GCA_030426505.1 bacterium
GCCGCGCGCCATCCCGCGCGCGATCGCGAGCGCGATCGACACCGGGACCGCCTGATCCGACCGCGCCGACAAGGACAGCAGCCGTCGGAGGTCCTTCCCGTCCAGCAGATCCATCGCGAGGAAGACGAACCCCGCCTCCTCGAACGCGCCATGCACGGCGACGACGTTGTCGTGGTGCAGCCGCGACGCGATCGCGACCTCGTCCGCGAACATCGCGCGGAACACCGGGTCCCGCGAGAATTGCGGAGACAGCACCTTCAGCGCGACGCGACCGCCGCCGTCGGTGGGGATGGCGGACCAGATCTCGGCCATCCCGCCGCGGGCGATCTTCTCTTCGAGCCGGTAGCGACCGAGCGTCACGCCCGACGCGAGGTCGACCGTGGGATCTGAACCATCCGCCATCGTGAACTCGCTCGGTGTTAGCAGAGGGCGGAACGAGCGTCGATCAGTCCTTCGAGGGCTCGTACGGCTTCTTCAGGACGACCTGGAGGTACTGGCCCTCGCGCACGAACGTCACGACGATGTGGTCGCGGCCCTTCGCGGCGTCGATCAGGTCCTGCGGCGAGTTGATGTGGGCGCGCTGCGCCCGGACGATGAGATCGCCCTTCTTCATCCGCACCTCGTCCGCGGGCGAGTCCGGCGCCACGTTCATCACGAGGACGCCCTTCCCCCACCGCTTGTCCGGGACCTTCGCGTGGGCGCGGTCCGCCTCCGTGGCCGGGACCATCTCGAGGCCGTGCGCGGGGTTGAGCTCCTCTTCGGTGAGCGTGCGCGGGCGCTCCTCGGGCGGGACGTCCTCCGGCGGCGTCTCCTCCTGACCCGGGAACACCTTCGGGAGCAGCGACTTCGAGGGGGGCGCCTTGGTGACGACGTTCGGATCTTCCGCGTCGCGGGTCGCCTCCGCGGCCTTGGGCGACGCGTCGTCGTCCTGAGTAGCGACGAAGAAGACGCCAGCGGCAGCGACCACGACGACGGCAGCGACGAGCACACGCTTCATGCGCGGCCATTTCAGGCCGCGGGTCGCACACCTGTCAAAGGGCGACCGGCTTCGCGCCGATCACGACCAGCGCGGGCGGCGCGACGGCCGGCCGCCAGTCGGGCGGCTCGTCCAGCTCCGGCCACCCGACGAGCAGCTCGTGCGGCCGAAACCGCGCCTTGTACTCGGACGACTTGCAGCCCCGGACGCGGTACCCGAGGTAGAGGTACTGCTTGCCGAGCGCACGGGCTCGCTCGATCTGGAAGAGGATGCTCGCCGTGCCGAGCGACAGCCGGCCGTAGTCCGGGTCGTGGAACGTGTACACCGCGGAGAGCGCCGACGGGGTCTCGTCCACGATGCCGATCGCGATGAGCCGGTCGCCGTCGTAGTACGAGAACTCGCGGACGCACGGGTGCGGGAACGCAAACTGGTGGTAGTACTCGGCCGCGTCGATGCGATCGTCCGGCCAGCCGCGCCGGTCGCCCTGCTGTTTGTGCCAGCGGTGGTAGAGCGACAGCCGCGCCTCGTCGACGATCGGGCGCTGTACGACCAGCTTGAAGTCCTGGCACTTGTTGAAGACGCGGCGCTGTTGCTTGCTGCGCTTGAACGTCGCGATCGGGATCCGCAGCGGGACACACTCCGAACACCCCGCGCAGCCCGGCCGGAAGTACGCCGGTCCGAAGCGACGCCACCCGCGCGCGAGGAGGTAGTCGAGCTCCGCCTCGTCGACGTCGAGCATGAGGCGGTACTCGAGCGACGACTCCTGGGACGGGAGGTACGCGCACTCGTGCGGCTCCGAGAACCAGTGGCGTAGCATTCGCGCCACGCAACAAGGATGCCTCAACTCCGCCCGCAGCGGCGAGACGGGGGACCCCTTTTCGCGATCGACCCTCTACGCGGTCGGCGCAGTGCGTCGCACCATGGAACGCATGATGCGGTCGTCGCCGCGGTGGATGAATTGGGCGTCCCCGGTCGGCGTCTCGTACAGGGAGAGCTCCACGCGATCCCCGGGGCGCGCGTCGAGCAGGTATTCCATCCGCGCGAAGACGATGTCCCGCTTGGGATCCACGAGGCGCCCGTGATCATCCAGCCAGGCCAGGTAGCGCACGTTGTTGACGTGCCCGTTGCGGTCGATGTCGCTCGGCCGGATGCGGCGCTGGTCGGTCGAGGTGGGTGCGGCGGCGGGCTCGACGTAGGCCGGGGTCTCCTCCTCGGTGAGGGCGAACTCGGCGTCCCGCGGGAAGGCGTCCTTCATGGCCTCGTCGGGCAAGCGGGGCCGGACACCCCCGCCCTCGCGCATCTCGACGAACAGCCACTCGGCCTGCCCGCGCGCGACGACGTCGTCCCCGGAGTACACGATGTACTCGCGGTGCGAGCGGAACCGGCGCAGCGTGGAGATCCACGTCTCCACGACGATCGGCGCCTCGTAGTCGATCGGCGCGTCGATCGCGACCTTGGCCTCGCGGACGAACCACGCGGCCTGCATCTCGAGGTAGCGGGCCGGCGAGTACCCGGCTTGGGTCGACGCCGCGGCGGCCGCCTCCTGCATCCACTCCAGGACGCGGTGGGGCAGGACGCGCCCCGACGCGCCCATCTCCGAGATGCGGACCGTGGATCTCCAGTACCGACGCACCTCGACCATGCGCGGGGGGTACTCGGCCCGCATGCGCCCCGTCGAGCGAAAAGACCGCGCCTCGACATCGCTCCCGCCCGGGTGCTCTCCTTCGCGGCGATGTCGCGCGTGTGGATGGTCCTCGCGGTGTGGCTCGCGCCGAGCGTGGCGTGGGCGCTCGGGACCGCGCATGGCCCCGGGAAGTGGAAGGTCGACAAGACCGAG
The DNA here is from genome assembly GCA_030426505.1 of bacterium. Taxonomy (GTDB): domain Bacteria; phylum Myxococcota; class Kuafuiibacteriia; order Kuafuiibacteriales; family Kuafuiibacteriaceae; genus JAUHYN01. The sequence continues at coordinate 2,814 of JAUHYN010000491.1, forward strand.
ATCGTCGTCGCGAAGGACGGCGCGGCCACGACCGTCACCGCGCGCTTCTCCGCGACGACGAGCGCGCAAGGTGTACTCGTCGTGTTCCCGGTGCCGGCGACGACGTCCTCCGTGCGGATGATCGACGACCTCGCCGCGCTCGACGATGCGACCACGCCGCTGTTCGTCGAGCAGGCCGCGACGGATCCGTGCGCAAAGGACGCGACCCCCGAAGCGACCGCGTGGCGCTTCCCGCGCGAGGTCGAGGCCCTCGCCGCGAAGTACGCGGTCGAGCTCGTGGACACGCTCCCCGCGGAGGCGAAGGGCGCGCCGCACGCCGACAAGTACGTGGTGTGGCGCGTCACGCCGAAGGCGGCGCAGCGCGCGCGCTGGACCCGCGCGGTGCAGTGGCGGTTCGTCGGCGACGCCCCGCTCGCGCTGGATCGACTCGCGGCGTGGACACCGGTCGGCCGCGAACACCGCGTCACGCTCTACACCGCGGCGGAGGCCGTGTGGACGCCCACCGCGCGCGTGGAGCCGATCGGCGCGGCGGCGCCGGTCGCGGAGGTCGCGTTCGAGACGCCCCGCGACATTGTGGAGGCGATCACCCGGCACGCGATGCGACGCGCGCCGAAGCCCGACTTCGTGCGGACGTTCGTGGGGCACATCGCGTCGTCGCCGCGGGCGCTCGATGGCCTCGGCGCGCCCGAGGACGCAGCGGTCGCGCGCTTCGAGGCGGTCGCGACCGACGCCACCGAAGCGGCGAGCTTCGAAGCCAAGGCGTTGATTCAGGCCGAGCGCGCCGAGTGGACCATTCGTCGGAAGTGGCGCGCGAAGAGCCAGTGCCTCACCGCGCGCGATCTCAACGGCGTGCGGATTGAGCAGACGTCGGAGCTGCGCGCGTACGCCGCGATGACGGGGCGCCCGGTCGCGACGATTCGACAACGCAGCGCGGAGCGCGGGTACGAGTTGGGCCCGAAGGGCCTCGCCCCCGTGAAGGTGAAGGCGGCGCCGGGCGGGCGCCGCGCCGACGTGGTGCGGTGACCGCCCCGCGACCCTCGACTATCGACCATCGATACGGCCAAGACCGCGCCCCGAGGTTGGCAGGTCTCGTTTTTTTCGGCGAGCCCTCTGATCGCCGCACGCACACGTCGGGCTCGTCGTTTCTAGGGCACGGACGAACCGCGCCGATGGTCGATAGGCGAAGACCGCGAGGCGGCTCCCCCCGCGCGCCGAAGCGAGCGCGCGTCACCGCGAAGGCGATCAGAGACCGGGGCCGGGCGTCGAGGGTCCGCCGCCGCCGAGGCCACCGGAGCTGTGGCCGCCGCCGCCGGAGGACGAGCCGCCGCCGGAGCCGGACGATCCGCCGCCGGTGCTGCCACCGCCGGTGCTGCCGCCGCCGGTCGTGCCGCCGCCGGAGCCCGAGCCGCTGCCGGGCGGCGGCGGGTCGGTGTCGGGCTCGTTGACCGGGCCGTCGGGGAGCTCTTCGCGGTGGTTGCGGGTCGGCGGATCGCTCAGGTCGCGGAGCGTGGGATCGTCTTGGAAGCACTGGTTCCAGCAGACCCACGCGCTCGGCGGGTGGTACGCGCAGGCTTCGCAGGCGGATGGCCAACGCAGCGAGCGCACGGGCCGCGTGCGTGAGATGAGGAAGCCGTCCTGCTTGTAGAGAATGCCGGGCCCGATGGGGAAGCTGCGCAGCCAGTCCGGCACGCGGACCGGGCCGTTGCTGAAGATGAGCTCGAGTTTCGAGAAGTCGATGGGACCCTTCGTGAGGTCGAAGGAGATGACGGCCTCGGCGGGTCGAAGATCCATACTCAGCTTCGAGCCGGGCGCGAGGTCTTCGAGGGCCTGCGAGCTGACTTCGGTCATCGCAGCCTTTTGCGCCTCGTGGGCTTCTTCGGCGGCGTCACCGCAACCGAACATCATGGTCGCTACGCTCGCGGCGCACGCCGCGCGCAGAATGGTCTTCATCGAATCGTTCCTCCCCTGAGCGCGTCCGACGAATTCGGCGTCGCTCGACCACCACCCTAGGTGGGGCCCGTGTCGCGCGTCGGAGGAAAACCGAGGTACAACTCCGAAAGACCGGGGGACGCGGCGAGAAAAACGATGGTGAGTGAGGAAAAGGACACGGGGAGCCGCAGGAGCGGCAGGAAGAAGAAGGCCGACAGCCCTTCGCAGTTGATGGAGCTGTTCTTGTTCGTGGCCGAGCAGCTGGGGATCACGGCCGATCGCGACATCGCGGAGCTGGCGGACGTCAGCCCGGAGAACGTCTCCAACTGGAAGAGCGGCGCGGTCCAGGAGTTCAAGCCGCAGAAGCTGAGGACCATCAAGAGCCGCCTGGAGGCCAATCTGCTGAGCCTCAAGGAGCAGGCCGGCGTCGTCGACGATCAGGTGGCGGAGCTGTCACCGCTCGAGATCGAGGAGGGCTCGGGTCCCGCGGACTTGCAGCGCCAGTTCCGGGACCGCGTCTCGTTCGACTACCTCGGGCACCGGTTCCTCTACTTCGACCCCATGGGTGCGCTCGCGTGGGAGAACCTGATCAAGCGCGGCTACGATCAAGACCGGTGGGTCCTCGGCGCGCAGGACTGCGCGAAGTCCTGGGTCGACACGAAGAAGACCTCGTCCGGCGCGACGAAGGGCCCGCTCGCCGATGCGCTCGGCCTGGGGCGCCGCGGGAGCGCGGTGGGCCTCGACATCGTCAGCCTCGGGCCCGGCGAAGGTGAAAAGGAGGTCGCGCTCCTCGAGCTCTTGCTCGACGCGGAGAAGGCGTCCGGCCAGCGCGTCGCGTGGCTGTCGTACTCACCCGTCGACGTCTCGATCCCGCTGCTGCTCGTCGCCGCCCGCAACGCGCGGAGCGTACTCACCCGCGCGGCGAAGCGCGGCGGCCTATCGACCTACCAAGTGAAGCCGTACTGCTCCGACTTCGAGGAGGGCCCGATGTCCTTCACGAAGCGGCTCCCGACCGGCGCGATGACGGACCGACGCGGCGTGCGCCTCGTCCTCCTGCTCGGGAACACGTTCGGCAACCTGCGCGACGAGGAGACGTTCGTCCGCACGAAGCTCGCGAAGATCACGCGCCCCAACGACTTGGTGTGGCTCGAGGTCGGCGTGCGCATCGATCCGATCGATCGCGACCCGCTGTACCGAATGACTCTGGACGACGTGCAACTCACCGCCGCCGAGACGAACCGTCGGCTGTTACTCGAAGGGCCGTACCGCCGCTTCGAGGCGGCGATGGGTCGAACGCCGTCCGAGCTCGACATCCGGATCTGGATCCGCGAGAACGACGACGGCTGCCGCGTACCGGGCGCGATCAACTTCTGCCACGACCTGCGGATCAAGAACGAGAACCGCAGCTGCACGATGCTCTACAGCCGGCGCTACACGCTCGAGGAGCTCACCGCGTGGTTCGAGTCGTTCGACTACGAGGTGCTCCGCATCCAACGCATCGAGGACTCGCGCGGCATGGCGCGCGTCGCTCACATCCTGTTGCGGAAGCGCTGAAGCTAGGCTGAGGCCGAGCGCGAAGCGGTCGGTCCGAAGACTGTGCCAAGGTCCCTCGCGAAGCGAGGGCCCGTTATGGCCTCAGCCTTCCTCGGAGCGGAGCTCCTCGTCGAAGAGGATCTGACCGAAGGTGGCCTCGCGCCCGTCCACGAAACGCACGCGCGGGCCGTCGAGCTCGGGGTCGAGCGTCAGGTACGTCATCGCGCGGTCCGTCGGCGAGAAGTACA
>JAUHYN010000492.1 GCA_030426505.1 bacterium
GCCGCTCGACTCCGACGCCGCCACCCCCGCCGCCCGACGACGGCGAAGACCTCGAGGCGATGATCGAAGCGTCGCGTCGTGCGTCGCCGGAGGATCCCGCGGAGGCGCGCCGCACGATCGACGACGCCGCTGCGCCCGACGAAGCGCCTCGCGTCGCCTCACGTCGCGGACCGCCACCGCCGCCGGTGGAGGACGCGCCCTCGGAGGATCCGGACGCGATCCAGGCGAAGATCGAAGCGGCGCGTCGCTCGAAGCCGACCGCGCCGCCGCCGCCGCCGGTCGACGCCGCCGACCTCGACGCGCAGGTCGCCGAGCTCGACGCCGCGTCGGATCCGCTCTCGCGCCAGATCGCCGCCGCCGAGCTGGACAGCTGGGACTCGCACATCGACGGCGCCGAAGACGAAGCCGAGGAGGAGGCGGTGCGCGCCGCCGCCCCGGAGGCGAAGGTCGTCACCGAGCAGATCCGCGATCGCCGCTCCGGGACGGGCCTGCTCCCCGAGCTCGACGAGGTCGTCATCGATCCGTCGCCCACGGAGGTCTCGCCCGACGCGGAGGGCGAGGGCGACGGCGACGAATCGGAGGACATCGCGGCGCGCCTCGCGCAGATCAACAAGGAGCTCGCGGAGGCGACCGAGCAGGACGATCGCCCGAAGATGATCGAGCGCCTCGAGCAGAACGAGCGCGCGTTCTTCTCGATGGTGCGGCTCGCGCAGATCGATCCGAGCGTCGAGCGCATCGAGCAGACGATTCGCCTCGGTCGCCGCGCGCAGGGCTACACGCTCCTGATCGACACGGTGGAGGCCGCGCTCGAACACGTGCCGGCCGATCAGCAGCTGCGGTTCGCGTTGCGGCTCGCCGAGATCGAAGCAGACGATCTCCAGGATCTCACGCGCGCCCTCGAGCGCTTCGAGGCGCTCGGCGCCAAGGCCCCGACCGACGAGGCCGTCCTCGGTCGTCACCTCTCCGTCCTCGACTCCGCCGGTCGTCACGAAGAGGTCGCGCGGGTCCTGCTCGCGCGCGCCGACCTCACCGAGGACGCGAAGGACAAGCGCGGGTTCCTGCTCCGTGCGGTGAGCGTCTACGAGGCCAAGCTCGACGACGCCGCGCGCGCGGCGAACGTGATCGTCGATCACTTCGACGACTTCGCGGACGAAGAGGAGGTCCTCGCGCAGGCTGCGGAGCTCCTCGAGCGCACGGAGCGCTTCGACGATCTCATCGCGTTCTACCAGCGGCAGGCGCTCCGGACGGAGGGCGAGAAGCTGTCCCAGCTCCGCCTCGAGCTCGCGCGGCTACACCTCGAGAGGAAGGGCGACGCCGACGCGTCGGAGGCCGAGCTTCGGCGCGGGCTCGAGGAGCGCGCGCGGGATCCGCAGCTCCTCGAGGCGCTCGAGCAGGCGCTCCTCGATCGCGAGAAGTGGGGCGAGGCGGTGGACGTCGGGATGCGTCGCCTCGAGATCCTCCACAGCGCCGCGACCAAGAACGCGCTGCGGAAGCGCATCGCGCGCATCTGTACCGACCACCTCGCCTCGCCCGACCTCGCGCTCGACATGTACGCCGGCGTCGTCGCGGACGACCCGAGCGACGACGACGGTTGGTCGAACATCGAGCGCCTCCGCCGCGAGCGCGAGGATTGGGACGGCGTCATCCAGGCGCTCCTCGCCCGCGTCGACAACACGGACGATCGCGAGACGCGCGTGCAGCTGCTGTTGGAAGCGGCCGAGATCCAGATCGAGGCGTTCGACGATCTCGACGCGGCCGATGCTGCGTTGGAGCGCGCGATCGCGATCGCGCCCGATCACACCGACGTCCTCGACGCGATGGCCGACCTCGCGATGCGGCGCGGCGACGACCAGGCCGGCATCGATCTGCTCCGCCGGATCGCGGAGGTCGCGCCGTCACCGCAGGCCGCGCGCGTGCGCGTTCGGATGGGGCGGTTGCTCGAGGAGCGCTTCGGCGATCGCGAGGCGGCGCACGTCGAGTACGAGAGCGCGTACCAGGCGGACTACGAGTGTCGCGAAGCGATCGTCGCGCTGCTCGACTTCGCCGAGGCCGAGGACGACTTCATCCGCGCCCACGAGCTGGCGGCGGAGGCTGCGCGGCTCTCCGACGACGAGCGCGACGCCAACGCGCTGTTCGTGCGCGCCGGGCTCATCGCGCAGCGCCGAGTCGGCGACGACCTCAAGGCGCTCGAGTACTACGAGCAGGCGCTCGCGGCGGACGCGGACGACCTCTCGACCGAAGCGCTCTTCGGCGAGTTGCTCGCGTCCCGCGGAGAGCTCGCGCGCGCGTTGCCGCATCTGTGGAACGCGGCGCAGGGGCTGAGCGATCCGGAGCGCTCCGCGGAGCTCGCAGTCGCCGCGGCGCGGGCCGCGGACGAGCTCGGTGAAGAGGAGATCGCGCGTGCCTCGTACGACGCGGTGCTGCGCAACGACCCGACCAACGCGGAGGCGCTCGATCGCCTCGGGGCGCTGCTCGCGATCGAACACGACTGGGAACGCGTCTACGAGTTGGGCGCGAGCCTCGTGCTCCACCACGAGCACACGCTCGCGGCCCCGCAGCGCTCGGCGGTCTACCTGCGGATGGCGCGCTCGAAGCGCGCCGCGGAGGAGTTCGAGGCGGCGGCGCGGCTCGCGAAGAAGGCGCACCAACTCGCGGAGCGCGAGATCGGGCCGCTGCGGCTCTACGCGGAGATGCTCGAGCACGCCGGCGACGCCTTCGAGGCCGCCGAGTGCCTCAAGCGCCTGTCCGGTCTGCTCGAGGACGAAGGTGAGAAGAAGGACGCCCTCGTCCACGCGGGTCGTCTGCTCGGCGATCTCGAGGGCGACCTCGCGCGGGCGGCGGCGATGCTCACCGAGGCGCAGACCTATGGGCCCGAGGACGTCGAGCTCGCGGAGCGCTTGTCGGCGTACCGGGTTCAGCTCGGGGATCCGCTCGGCGGCGCCGAGGCGCTGGTGCTCCCCGCCACGACCCGGCACGGTCGCGAACGCGCGGACCTCCTGGTGAAGGCGGCGCGTGTGTTGTTGGCGTCCGGCAAGGAGCGCGGGCGCGCGCGCGAGCTCTTGCGCGAGGCGCTCGAGTTGATCCCCACGCACGCTGGGGCGCGCGCGGACCTGTCGGTGGTGTTGGAATTCGACGGGGACGTCGACGAGCTCGTGCGCGCGCAGCTCCGCGCGGCGGATCAGTTCGTCGAGGATCTCTCCACCGATGTCGACGCCGACGGTGACGATCGGATCCAGACGGCGACGCGGCTGTACCTGCACGCGATGTCGATCCTGAGGTTCCGCCTCGAGATGCCGGAGCAGGCGCTCGCGGTATGCAAGAAGGCGATGAAGCTCGCGCCCGAGACGCCCGGCCTCCGCGAGACGTACGCGCGCCTCCTCGACCTCGTCGCGGCGAAGGGCGGGCCGACCGCGATGACCTTGTCGCGCGAGGCGATCGTCGCGTGGTCGTACCTCGTCGAGCAGCGCGCCGGAGACGTCGAGGGGCTCCAGCGCCTCACCGTTCTGCGGCGACGCGTCGGCGACGCGCAGCAGGCGCGCGTCACCGCCGAGATCCTCGAAGCGCTCGGCGAAGAGCCCCCCGCCGAGAACGGCGCGCCGAAGCCGCCATCGAGCCTCGACACGCGGGTGATCAACGCGCTCCGCCCGGTGGAGGTCCCGTTCCACCCCGCCGAGGACTCGCCGCTCGCTGAGATGTTCGAGGCGCTCGGCTACGCGCCGTTGAAGGCGCTCGCCGATGTCCTGCCGGAGCCGCGCCCGAAGAAGAAGGACCTCGCCGGCGCGGCCGGCCTCGGCATTCACGTCAGCCGCCCGATCGGGTACACGGCGCGGGTGCTCGGGCAGGAGACCCCGCCGGTCTACGTGCGCGAGGACGCACCCGCCGCGGTGAGCGCCGCGTTCGTGGGGGACGGTCCCGCGATCATCGTGTCGATCGGCAAGGCGGAGCAGCACTCGGTGGATGCGCTGCGGTTCATGTTCGGGCGCTGCTTCGCGATGCTCCGCCCCCGCGCGCTGATGTTCGAGCTGCTGCCGCTCGCCGTGCTTCGCGAGGCGCTGGTCGGCTTCGCGAAGTTCGACGACCCGTCTCAGTTCGACGTGGATCCGAAGTCCGCGAAGAAGCGCGGCCGCGCCCTCGAGCGTGCCATCCCCGCGAACGATCGCGCGGCGCTCCAGGGCGAGGTCCGCACGTGGCTCGAGTCCGAAGGGCGTCGGTCGCTCGGCGAGGAGCGCGCGGGCCTGTTCCGCACCGCGGAGCGCTTCGGGTTGGTCGTCAGTGGGTCGTTGAAGACCTCGATCGACGTGTTGTCGTCCCTGGCGGGCGGGCGCGTCGAGCGGCACTGGCACGCGCCGCTGATGAGCTACGCGATCACGCGCGAGTACCACGAGATGCTGCGCAGGCTTCAGTAGATGCGCGCGTACGTCATCGCCACGGGCGAGCGGATCGCGCCCTTCGGCGATCCGGTCCACGAGATACCGATCGGGGACGCCACGCTCCGCGAGACCCAGGACCGCCTCTTCGCGAAGTTCGGCCTCGACGTCGTCCGCGTGGATCGGATCGAAGACGTCCCGGACGATCAGGATCGCATCGTCACGTGGGACGACGTGTACTTCACGCGGCGCGTCCTGAAGGACTTCCTCGAGCGCTGGAACCGCGCCCGCACGGTGCGGCTCGCGCTACCGACCGACTCCACGTTCTATCGCCAGTTCTCCTGGTACCAGGATCTCGACGTCGTCGAGGGCCTCGCGATGTACCGCTTCTACGGTGCCCCGCGCGGCGCGTCGCTGGACGATGCGGAGCCGCTCGGCGTGATCTACGAGGAGCGGTTGGTCGAGGTGCGCGTCCCGCACTTCGTCAACGAGCGCGGCATCTGGGTCCACCCGATCACGTCGAGCATTTGCCTGCACGTCCGGCACTGGCTCCACGTGCTCGACGCGAATCGACTCTCCGTCCAGGTGAAGTGGGTCGACACGATCGTCGGTCAGCCGCTGTGGGCCGCGTGGGCGCTCGTCCGAGCGTTGCTCTTCCGCCGCGGTCGCATGATCTGGCGCGTCCTCTCCGCGGCCAACCGCTTCGGCCGCGACGTCGACGTCCACCCCACGGCGCGCATCGAGGGCGCCTTCCTCGGCGACGGGGTCCGCGTCGGCGCGCAAGCGCTCGTCCGCGGATCGATCATCGGCGCGAACACCGTCATCGAAGACCGCGCGAACGTCGCGTACTCCACGATCGGGCCCGACTGCTTCGTCAGCAAGTATACGCTCATCTACAACAGCGCGGTCATGGCCGAGACCAACGCTGGGATGAGCATGCAGATGTGCATCGCCGGTCGCCGCGCCGCGCTGACCCCGCGCGCGACGCCGACCGACACGCTCGGGGGACACGCGATCAAGGTGCGCGTGGGGGACGACTACCTCGAGGTGCCGCACGAGGTGCTCGGCTCGTGCTTCGGTCACGACACGTTCATCGGCCCCGATGTCTACGTCGCGCCGGGCCGCGAGCTGCCGAACGGTCTGAAGCTCTACCCGGCGCCGGGCCGAGTGCTCACGAAGATCCCGGACACGATCGATCCGTCCCGCTCGTACGTCGTGCGCGACGGGACGATCGAATAGCGCTCAGAGCCGCCGGGCGAGGTCACGCCTCAGGCGCTTCAGCTTCGACTCGATCGCGTGCCGCTGCTCCGTCGGGGTCTGCTCCGTCGCCGCGAGCCCCATCAGCTTCATGCGCAGCGGCCCCGCCTCGACCGGCCCGTGGCGGTCCTCGATCCGTTGGATCAACGTCGAACACTCGCGAGTGAGATCCGACAGCTCCGCGATGGTCGGCGCGGTGCGCGCCTTGGGCGCCGCCTTCTTCTCGAGCGGCGCGAGCGCCTTCGCGCGGCGCCTCGCCCGGCGACGCTTCTTGCGCGCCCGCCGCTTGCGCTTCTTGGGCTTCGACTCGGAGACGTCCTCGGCCGTCTCCTCGTCCGGGCTCACGTCTTCGTCTTCGACGTCGTCCTCGACGACCGCTTCGTCCTCGTAGGCTTCTGCGCTCACCGCGGCGACAGGCTCGACGTGAGCGTTCGGTTCGCGGCTCGCGATCGCCCAGCCCCCGACGCCGAGCGCCGCGACGAGCCCGACCGACGCGGCGACGTAGACCGCTCGACTCCGAGACGGGGCCCGACGGGGGAGGGGCGGCTGGAGGAGATCGGCGGTGAGCTCGGCGTGGCTCGCGCGCGCCGAGCGCCCCGCGGGGATCGACGGCGGGCGCACGCGATCGATGGCGTCGATCACGGCCTGCGCGGTGGGGAATCGATCCTCCGCGTGTTTCTCGATCATGCGGTCCAACAGACGCTGGACGTCGCGCGAGACGTTCGTGCCCGGCGCGCGCTCCGCGATCGCGGGGAAGGGCGTCGTGACGTTCTGCTGGATCACTTCCACCGCGGAGCCGTCGAACGGGCCGCGCCCGGCGAGGAGGTGGTAGAGCACCATCCCGAGGCTGAAGATGTCGGAGCGCGGATCGACCTCGTCGCCGAACGCCTGCTCCGG
>JAUHYN010000493.1 GCA_030426505.1 bacterium
ATCTTCTTCGCGGCGGTCGACGCGCTCGCGACGAAGATCGAGTCGATGCTCCCCGACGACGGGACACACGTGATCATCGATCTCAGTCACGCACACCAGGCGCGCCTCGGAGCGATCCAGGCGTTCGAACAGCTCCAGCGCCAACTCGAGGCGAAGGGCCGCAAGCTCGGGCTCGCGGGTGTCTCCCACCGCTTCCACCCGATGCTGGATCGCGCCGGCGCCAAGATCCCGTACACCCGCTACGCCGAAGCGCCCGGCGCCGCTGCCGCCGCGTGCCGCGCGCTGCTCGCGGAGTGACTCACGAGTGGAGGCCGCACTCGGTCTTCGCGCGGCCTCGCCAACGACCGTCGCGCTCGGCGCCGCCCGCCTCGACCGCGGACGTGCAGTGCGTGCAACCCACGCTCGGATAGCCGCGATCGTGGAGCTCGTTGTACGGGAGCCGATTCGCGTGAATATATCGCCACACGTCGCGGTGGGACCACGGCGCGAGCGGGGCGAGCTTGAGCAGCGTCCGCCCATTCGAGAGGGTCGCCCGCGACAGGAGCGGCGTGGCGGCACGCGACGAGCCGCCGTCGCGTCGCAGCGCGGTGATCCACAATTCCACGTCCGCGAGCGCCGCTTCGTTCGGCGCCTTCTTCCTCAGCGCGCAGCACAGGTCCGGGTCGCGCTCCCACAGGCGCTCGCCATGCTCGATCGCCTGGGCCTGGGGCGACAACACGGGGAGGACGCTCGAAAACCTCAGGCCCTGCTCTTCACGCCAGCGCGCCTGCAGCGCGTACGTCTCCTCGAACAAGAAGCCGGTGTCGATCGAGTACACACGGACGTCGGGTTCGATCGCACGCGCGAGATGTAACAGACACAGACCTGTCGGACCGAACGCCGTACTGATCGCGGCGCGCGATCCGAAGACGTCGAACGCGGCGCGCAAGACAACTTGCACTTCGAGTCGTTCGAGCTCCGCCGAGCGCGACTCGATCGAGATGCGCTCGTCGAAAAGACGTGAGGGGTCGTCGACCGGGATTGACGGCGTCGATGGCACAGCAGTAGTCTCCTCTTCGTCCGGTCGCTCTCATGGTGTCGATGCCTCACATCCAAGCATCCACCTCCGCGATGACTATGTGCGCCTGCTGTTGTTGTACCTGTCTTCGGCCCCGCGGCTGAAGAGGGTTCTTCGACTTTCGCGCTGAGCGCGTCTCTCCCCTGAATCCTCCTCTGTCGGCGCGGGCCCCTCGCTGACCGCTGTCTCGAACTTCGAACACGTTCGACTGCGCGTCCTCGCGACGCGCGGCGACGGAGGCGTACGTCTGTGGAAGATCTCGGAGCCCTCGCGCTCCTCGTACCGTTGATCGGCCTCGCGGCCGGATTGCTCGTCGGCGCCACCGGCGTCGGCGGCGCCGCGATCGCCACCCCTGCCCTCGTCCTCGGCCTCGGCGTCCCGGTGCCGCTCGCGATCGGGAGCGACGTCGTGTTCGCCGCGGTCGTGAAGATCGCGGGCGTCGGCGCGCACCGCGGAGCCTTGGCGGCCGAGCGCCCGCTGTTGTTCCGCTCCCTCGCGGGGAGCCTCCCGGGCGTCGTCCTCGGCGTCCTCGCGCTGCGCTTCCTCGTGGACGACGCCGCGCTGGAGACCGCGCTCGGGGCGCTGCTGATCGTCGCCGCGACGGCCACGCTGTGGTTCGCGGTCGTCGGGCGCCGCGTCGAAGCAGAGTTCGCGCTCCCGGAGCGCGCGCTCCCGTTCCTCGCGGCGCCGTTCGGCTTCGCGGTGGGACTCACCGGCATCGGCGCCGGCTCGTTGTTCCTCCCGCTGTTACTCGCTGCGTCGCGCGCGCGCCCGTTCGCGGGCGTGGTCGCGGCGGATCTGTTGCAAGGGCTGCTCCTGGCCACGGTCGCGGGCGCTCTTCACCTCACCGTCGGACGCGTCGATCCCTGGTTGGTCGGCGCGCTCCTCCTCGGCGGGCTCCCGGGCGTGTGGCTCGGGGCGCGCCTCCACGACTTCGTCGCCTCCTGGGCGCTCGCCGGGCTGGCCGCCAGCGCGATCGGCGCGGCCGGGCTGCGGCTCGTCGTCTGAAGGTCCCCGAAAGGAATCCCATCATGTCATTCATTCTCTGGTTCACCGGTCTCTCGGGCGCAGGCAAGAGCACGCTCGCCCAATCCGTCTCGAAGGCGCTCCGCGAGCGCGGCGTCACTCGCCTCGAAGTCCTCGACGGCGACGAGGTCCGCACGCACATCAGCGCGGGCCTCGGCTTCTCGCGCGAGGACCGCCGCACGAACATCCTCCGCATCGGCTACGTCGCGCGACTCCTCGCGCGTAACGGGACGGTCGCGATCACCGCCGCGATCTCGCCGTACACCGAAGACCGCGACGAGGTCCGCGCGGCGAGCACCGCGCCGTTCGTCGAGGTCTTCGCGGCCGCTTCACTCGACGCGGTCGCCGAGCGCGACGTGAAGGGCCTGTACAAGAAGGCGTTCGCCGGGGAGATCACGAACTTCACCGGCGTCAGCGATCCGTACGAGGCGCCGTCGAAGGCGGAGATCGTCGTCGACACGGGCGTGGAGACGGTCGCCGAGAGTACGCAGAAGATCCTCCGCGGCCTCGAAGCGCTCGGGCTGATCGCGGCGCCACGAGCAACGAGCGAGGCCCGGCCGTGACCGCGCCGAGCTACCCCGTTCAGCTCGTCCACCTCGCGGGGCGACGCGCCGTCGTGATCGGCGGCGGGCACACCGCCGCGCAAAAGGTGGGCGCGCTCCTCGAGGCGCGGATGCGCGTCCACGTGATCGCGCCGGACGTCGACGCACTCGCCGAGTCGCTCGGTCGATTCGAGCGCGTCGTTCGGCGCACGTGGCGCGAAGGGGATCTCGACGGCGCCGCGATCGTGATCGCCGCGACGAACGACCGCGAAGTGAATCGCCGCGTCGCCGCCGCGGCGCGCGCGCGCGGCGTCCTCGTGAACGCGGTCGACGATCCCGTCGCGTGCGACTTCTTCCTCCCCGCCGTCGTGCGGCGCGGCCCGGTGTCGATCGCGATCGGCACCGACGGGCGCTCGCCGCTCCTCGCCGGGCGCCTCCGTCGGCTGTTCGAAGCGCTCCTCCCCGACGCGCTCGAAGACGTCGCGGAGCTCCTCGTCGAGACACGGCGGCGCGGGCTCCGCGGCCTGCGTCGCCGCGGCGTGATCCTCCGCGCGCTCGCCGACTCGCAGGTCGCTCGCCTGGTGGATCGCGGGGATCGCGACGCCGCGTTGGATCGTCTGGACCACCTCGCGGCGACCGAACCCGAGCCCTTCGAGCCGGGGACGGTCGCGATCGTGGGGGCGGGGCCGGCCGGCCGCGCGCTGCTCACGGTCCGCGCCTTGGACCGAATCCAGCGCGCGGAGGTCGTGCTCTACGACAAGCTCGTCACGGACGAGGTGCTCGCGGAGATCGCGCCCGGCGCGCGGCGCGTTTGTGTGGGGCGGCGCGCCGGAGACGGCGAGCCGTTCCCGCACGCGCTCACCACGCGGATGATGATCGCAGAGGCGCGCGCCGGGCGGCGGGTCGTCCGGCTCCACGCGGGCGACGCGTTCGTGTTCGGGCGCGGCGGTGAAGAGCTCGACGCCCTCGACCGCGCGGGTGTCGCGCACGAGGTCGTCCCCGGGATCAGCGCGGCCGTCGCGGCGCCGGCGGCGGCGGGTGTCCCGCTCACGCACCGCGCGCTCGCGCGTGGCTTCACGGTTCGGACGGGACACGTCGAGGCGGGCCCGACCGACGGCACGATCGATCGGAGCGAGGAGACCCAGATCGTCTTGATGGGGCTGTCCAACGTGGACCGCGTCCTCGCGCGGTTCGCCGCGGAGGGCTTCGCGCTCGACACGCCCGCCGTGATGGTCGGTCACGCGTTCCGCGACACGCAGCGCGTCGCGACCGGGACGATCGCGAGCCTCGCCGAGGCCGTGAGACGCGAACAGATCGAGGGCCCCGCGACGTTGATCGTCGGGCGCGTCGCTGCCCGCGCCCTCGCCAAGGAACAGACCGAGGAGGTCGCAGCATGAGCGCCGCGAACCGATGGAAGGACGTCCTCGACGTCCCGGCGGATCTCGCCGAACAGATCGACATCTTCGAGACGCAGATCGAGCTGCGCCGCCGCGAGCAGATCGACGAGAAGCTGTTCGCGGAGACGCGCCTGAGGCGAGGTGTCTACGGGCAACGCTACGATAACGGACTGCGCCACGACGGCGAGGCGCTCCGGCCGATCGACTACGGCGCCCACCCCACGAAGGGCCCGAACACCGTCTGGGACGCGCCGGGGATGCAGCGCATCAAGGTCCCGTTCGGGGGGCTCTCGGGCGCGCAGCTCGTCGCACTCGCGGAGGTGGCGGAGGAGTACGCCGACGGGATCCTGCACGTGACGACGCGTCAGGATCTGCAGCTTCACTACGTCCACCTCGAGGACACGCCGGACATCATGCGGAGGCTCGCCGCCGTCGGCGTCACCACGCAGGAAGCGTGCGGCAACGTCGTGCGCAACGTGACCGGCTGCCACCTCGCGGGCGTGTGCCGCACGGAGTCGTTCGACGTCACGCCCTATGCGCGCGCGCTGGCCGAGTTCCTGATGGGGCACCCGGACACGCAGGGGTTCGGGCGCAAGTTCAAGATCTCGTTCTCCGGGTGCGTCGAGGAGGCGTGCGCCGTGGCGAGCGTCCACGACCTCGGCTTCATCGCGAAGACGCGCGTCGTGGACGGACGCACCGAGCGCGGCTTCGAGACGTGGGCGGGCGGCGGCCCCGGCGCGATCCCGCACCGCGCGAAGCTGCTGTTCGACTTCCTCCCGGAGGCCGAGCTGCTGCCGATGACGCAGGCCGCGTCCTGGGTGTTCGCGCGCCTCGGTGAGAAGAAGAACCGCGGCAAGGCGCGACTGAAGTTCCTCGTGGAGAAGATCGGGATCGACGCGTTGCGCGACCTCGCCGAACAGGAGCGCACCACGCTCGTCGAAGATCTGAAGTGGATCGTGGAGCGGTCGCAGGAGGGAGCGGCGCCGTCGCGTGAGCTCGTGAAGATCGGCGGGGCGCCCTCCCCGTGGCGCACCACGAACGCCGCGCCCCAGCGACAGCCGGGGTTCTCGGTGGTGACGATCCCGCTCCCGCTCGGCGATCTGTCGAGCGACCAAGCGCGCGCGCTCGCCGAGATCGCGCGGCGCTTCTCGCGCGACGAGGTGCGCACGACGATCGAGCAGAACGTCGCGCTGCGCTGGTTCGAAGACGGCGATTTGCCCGCGCTCGAACGCGCCCTCGAGGCGGCGGGGCTCGCCGCGCCCTACGCGGGGACGATCGTCGACGTCACCGCGTGCCCCGGCACCGACACGTGCAAGCTGGGCATCGCGAGCTCACGCGGCCTCGCGGGCGCGCTATCGACCCAGCTCGCGGAGCACGCCCTCGCGCGGGACGAAGCCGTGCGCCCGCTGCGCATCAAGGTGAGCGGCTGCTTCAACGCGTGCGGGCAACACCACATCGCGGACCTCGGCTTCTACGGCGTGAGCCGCAAGCGGAACGGGTACGCGGTGCCGCACTTCCAAGTCGTGGTCGGGGGCGAGTGGCGCGACAACGCCGGAGCGTTCGGGCTCGCGATCGCCGCGGTCCCGTCGAAGCGGATCCCGCAGGTCGTCGAGCGACTGCTGTCCCGCTACCTCGCGGAGCGGACCGACGCCGAGCGCTTCCGCGACTGGGTGCAGCGACGAGGCAAGGTCGAGCTGCGCCGCCTCCTCGACGACCTCACGGAGGTCCCGTCGTACGAGGACGCGCCCGACTTCTACACGGACTGGGGCGACGCGCGGCTGTTCAGCATGAAGGACCACGGCGTCGGCGAGTGCGCGGGCGAGGTCGTCACGCTCGCGGAGATCGGGCTTCAGGCGAGCGAACGCGAAGTGTTCGAAGCGCAGATCGAGCTCGACGCCGCGAAGTTCGCGACCGCCTCCGAGAAGGCGTACGGCGCGATGCTCACCGCGGCGAAGACACTCGTGCGCACGGAGTGGCTCGACGTCCCCGACGAACCCGATGCGATCGTCGACGCGTTCCGCGCGCGGTTCTTCGACACCGAGCGATGTTTCGATCCGTTCGCGGGCGGGAAGCTCGCCAGCTACCTCTTCGAGGCTCACGACCGCCCTCGCGGCGCGGGCATCGACGACGCGCGGCGCACGGTGCAACAGGCTCAACTGTTCATCGAAGCCGCGTACGGGACCTACGACCGAATCACGAAGGAGCCATCATGACCCAGCCCGCAGCGCCTCTCACCGAGGTCCACCCCCTCCCCGGCCCGTTCTCTTCACCCCGCATCGCCGTGCGGTTCTTCCTCGCGAACCCGTTCGCCGCGGATCTCTCCGCGCTCGTCCCGGTCTTCCACGATCTGATCGCGAGCGGCGTGGTCGGCGAACCGCTCGTCGACGTCATCAGCTACGCGCACGTCCCGCGCGGGCCGGGGCTGTTGCTGGTGGGCGCGACCGCGCACTACGCGCTGTCGGACGGCCCTCGGGCCAGCCTGTCGC
>JAUHYN010001468.1 GCA_030426505.1 bacterium
GCGCGCCGCCCCCGCTCGCGGCCGCGCAGAAGGCGCCCACGGTGCCCGGCGCGCGCGAGCCGACCGCCGGCGAGGGCCCCGTGAAGGACACGAAGACCGCCGAGCAGATGTCCGGCCCGACCACGGACGCGCCGACCGACGGTGAAGGAGACGACAAATGAGCGAGGCGCTCGAACCGCTCCGCGCCCCCCAGCGCGAGGAGATGCTCCTCAACATGGGGCCGCAGCACCCGTCCACGCACGGGGTGATCAACCTCCTCGTCGAGTCCGACGGCGAGGTGATCTCGCGCGTCATCCCCGAGGTCGGCTACCTCCACCGGTCCATTGAAAAGATCGGCGAGAAGGTCACGTACAACGGCTTCATGCCCTACACGGACCGCGTCGACTACGTCGCTGCGATGACCGCGAACGAGGGCTACGCGATGGCGGTCGAGCGGCTGCTCGGCGTCGCGGACGACATCCCGCGCCGCGCGCAGTACTGCCGCGTGATCGCGAGCGAGCTGTGCCGGATCGCTTCGCACCACGTGTCCACGGGCACGATGGTGATGGACGTCGGCGCGTTCTCGCCGTTCCTGTGGTGGCTGCGCGAGCGCGAGACCATCAACGACTTCATGGAGGAGCTCTGCGGCGCGCGGTTGACGTACAACTACATGCGCATCGGCGGCGTCATGGCCGACATCCCGCGGGGCTTCGACCGGCGCGTGCTGCGCTGGCTCGATCACTTCGAGCCGATCATCGACGAGTTCAACCGCGCCGCGTCGACGAACAAGATCTTCATCGAGCGCCTCGCCGACGTCGGCATCATCGACAAGGAGATGGCGATCGCGTGGGGGCTCGTCGGGCCGAACCTGCGCGCGTCGGGGCTGAAGTTCGACGTCCGCAAGAACATCCCGTACTCGGTGTACCCGGAGTTCGACTTCGACATCCCGATCGGGACCGGCTTCTACGGGACGGCGGGTGACAGCTACGACCGCTTCTACGTGCGGATCCTCGAGCTGAAGGAGAGCTGCAAGATCCTGCGGCAGGCCCTCGAGGGGATGCCGGAGGGTGACTATATGGCCAAGGTCCCGCGCAAGATCAAACCGGAGTACGACGAGGCCTACGCCGCCGTCGAGGCCGCGCGCGGGGAGATGGGCTACTACGTCGTTTCGAACGGCGAGGAGAACGCGTGGCGCGTGAAGGTGCGGACCGGCAGCTTCACGGCGACGCAGGTGATGGAACCGATCGCACCGGGGACGATGATCGGTGACGTCGTGGCGATGTTCGCGTCGCTGGACGTCGTGGCCCCGGAGTTGGACCGCTGACATGAACTCCCAACTACCTGCCCTCCAGAAAGTCGCAGACGCGATCATCGCGTCGGCGCTCGGCGTCGACCCGGCG
>JAUHYN010000494.1 GCA_030426505.1 bacterium
CGTCCTCCATCACCTTGCCGAGGGTCTCGATGAACTCGTCGACGACCAGCTTCACCTCGACACCGGCGCGGCTGCCCCGGACCTGGAAGAAGTTGTAGAGCACGACGGCCAGGATCGCGACGAAGATGCCTCCCGCCGTAGCCTGCAGCGCTTCGGAGACGCCCTCGGCCACGATGCCGAAGCCGCCCGTCCCGGCCTGCGCGATGTCCCGGAACGACCGGATGATCCCGACGACGGTGCCGAACAGCCCGATGAACGGCGCGATGGCGCCGATGCTGCCGAGCGCCCACAGGCGCCGCCGCATCCACAGCCCGAACCGTTGCCGCTCGCGCTCCGCGGCCTTGTGTATGGAGAGACCGGGGCGGTTCACCTTGTTGAGCGCCGCGATGAAGATGTCCGCGACCGGAGAAGTGCTCCGCTCGCACACCGTGCGCGCCGCCTGCAGATCGCCGTGAAAGAGAACCTTCTGGACCTCGGTGCCGAGATCCCGCGCCTGCTCGACGAGCCGCCAGAACGTGTAGAGCTGTTCGAGCGCGAGCGCGAGCACCAGGACGGAGCCCAGGACGGTCGCGAAGAAGGCCGTCGGGTCGACCGCAAAGGCCTCGGTCGTCGCCTCAGGCGTCATCGTTCCCCATGCCCGGCATTGTTACCCGCCACTGCGCTCCGCTGCCAGATTCGCGTCGTGGTCATGAGCGCGACCGCCACCGTGATCATCTCTACGGCCACCTCCGCGAGTTTGGGGAGCGAGAACATCGATAGCGTGCCAAATCCGATCGCGCAGATCAGTACGCCCACCACGAGCCCGCCGATCCACGCCGCACGCGAGACCGTCGACGCGGAGGGCTCGGGCGGCCCTTGGTTCGAACCACTCACGGGCGCCTGAGCTTCCCGGTTGTCCTCAGTCGCCATCGAACGCGTCACGGAGTCGGTCGAAGAAGCCACCCGAGCGGCGGCGGCGGTTCTTGGTCTCCCGGCGGCCGGCGTCGCCGGACGAGAACTCCGGCTCCTGCGGGATGATGTCCTCGATGACCTCGATCGCCTTCTTCTGGTCGTCGTCGAGCTTCTTCGGGACCTGGACGGTGAGGTGGACGATCATGTCGCCGCGGCCCCGCCCGCCGAGCCGGGGCAGCCCCTCGCCCTCGATGCGCACCTGGTCACCGGGCTGCATCGCGGACGGGACGACGACCTCGATCTCGTCGCCGCCGAGCTTCGGGACGATCGCCTCACCGCCGAGGCACGCCATCGGGAACGGCACCGCGAGCTCGCAGTGGAGGTCGGCGCCCTCGCGGAAGAACATGTCGTGCGGTTTGACCGCGATGAAGACGTAGAGGTCGCCGGGCGGGCCGCCGAACGTGCCGGCGTCGCCTTCGCCCTGGAGCCGGAGCCGCACGCCGGTCGAGACGCCGGGCGGGACCTTCACGTCGAGGCGCCGCGTCTCTTCGACGAAGCCGCGCCCCTCACACGATTCACACGCGGCGCGCGGCACCTGTCCGCGGCCCCCGCACGCGCGGCAGGTCGTGGCGATCATGAAGCCGCCGCGCCCCTGCACGACCTGTCCGCGGCCCTGGCACACGGCGCACGTCGTGAGCTCGGCGTCCTTCGCGCCGGTGCCGACGCACGGCTGGCACTGCACGGAGCGATTCACCTTCACCTTGTGCGCGGTGCCGGTGAGCGCTTCTTCGAGCGTGATCTCGAGGTCCTGCCTGAGGTCCGCGCCGACGGTGGGGCGCGGCCGGCCGAAGCCGCCGCCGAACCCGCCGGCGCCGCCGAACAGGTCCGCGAAGATGTCGCCGAAGTGCGAGAAGATGTCGCCGATGTCGCCCGTGAATCCAGGCGCGAAGCCGCCGGAGCGGAGCCCGTCGAACCCGGCGCGGTCGTAGAGACTACGTTTGCCGTCGTCGGAGAGAACCTCGTAGGCCTCGGCGGCCTCCTTGAAGTGGTCCTCGGCGGTCGGGTCGTCCGGGTTGCGGTCGGGGTGGTACTTCAGCGCCAGCTTTCGGTACGAAGCCTTGATCGTCGCGGCGTCCGCGTCGCGAGCGACGCCGAGCACCTCGTAGTAGTCCCGCTTCTGCGACATTCGGCACCTGTTCTTAGTTACTCGACCTAGCGAGTCAAACCTTCACTTTCCGCGGCCCGCGCGGCCGAAAGGGTTGACGACCCACCAATAGAGTTCTATTGACTCTTTATGTCCGTTTCCCGATCCGAAGCCGCCCGCCTGGGGCGAGAGGCCGTCTCCATCGTCGCGGCGGGCCACTACGTCGCCCCGTCGGGCCGAACCGTCGACCTCAGCGCCGCTACCCGCGCCGCCGTGGAAGGGACCGTCTCCTATCCGCCGTCCGCGCCGCGCCCGGCCGTCCCCGAGGCGCGCTTCGATACGCGCATCACCGTCACCGGTGAGACGACGCTCGTCGCGGGCGCCCGCTTGGTGAGCGCCGGCGAATCCCCGTGTGTGTTGAACTTCGCCTCCGCGAAGAACCCCGGGGGCGGGTTCCTCTCCGGCGCGCGCGCGCAGGAAGAGACGATCGCGCGCGCTTCCGCGCTGTTCGCCTGCATCGACGGCAACGCGATGTACGCGCACCACCGCGCGCAGCGGGACACCGTCTATTCGAACTACGCGATCTACTCGCCCGCCGTCCCCGTCTTCCGGACCGACGACGGCGTGTTGCTCGAGGCGCCCTACCCGCTCGCGGTCCTCACCAGCCCCGCGCCGAACACCGGCGCCGCGCTGCAGAAGGATCCGAGCCGCGGCCCGGACATCGAGCGGGCGTTCGAGGAGCGCATCGACCTCGTCCTCCACCTGATGGCCGGCCACGGCCACGAGGTGATCGTCCTCGGCGCATGGGGCTGCGGCGCCTTCCGCGGCGACCCGGTGCTCGTCGCCCGCCTCTTCGACGCCGCCCTGAAGGGCGCGTGGCGCGGCGTGTTCCGCGAGGTGGTGTTCGCGGTGTTCGATCCCGGAAAGGGTGCGCCGAACCGGAGGGCCTTCGACGCGATCGCGTGGTGAGGGCCGGTGTCGCGGTCAGGCGCTCCCTCGAGGCGGGAGCGCGTGGACGATCCCGGGCGCACGGTTCAGGCATCCCAGGACGGTCGTTCGGAGCTCCTCCAGAGCGACCGGCTTCAGTAGGACGAAGTCCGGTCGCCACGACTCGAGCGGCGGATCGTATCGGCGATAGGCCCCACCCGACGCGACGATCACCGGCAGCGAAGCGAGCGCCTCATCCTCTCGGATCGCTTTGAGCAGTTCGTAGCCGCCCATGATCGGCATGTTCAGATTGGTCATCACGACGTCGGGTCGATGCGCGCGGATCGCCGCCAACGCCTCACGGCCATTCATGGCGAAGGAGAAGCGCAGCTCCGGCCGAATCCGCCGAAGGTGTCGGTGGGTACTCCGCAGACACGCCACCTCGTCGTCGACGATCAGCAGGTGCGCACGGGGATCCGGCGGCAGCGGTCGCACGCGGACGTGCGCGCGGCCGAGGCGACCGAGCTCGCGCAGCAGCGCGATCGCCACCTCGGGGACGTGCGGCGGGCTCAGGAACTCCAGGGGACGTGTCGTATACAAGACGCCGACGGGCACGTCCTCGCCGGACTCGCGCCCCTGCACGACGACCAGCTCCGGCCGGAGTCGGGACGTCGCCGCTTCGCGAGACTCTCCCGCGAGTTGCACGACCTCGATCCGCGGCTCGAACAACGCGCCCGCTTCGCTCCAAACCGCGATGGCGTCCGCGTCGCACTCGACGAGCACAAGCGCGCGCGGATCGTCCTGCGAGAAGGGGCGGCGATCGTG
Organism: bacterium; assembly: GCA_030426505.1. Lineage (GTDB taxonomy): Bacteria > Myxococcota > Kuafuiibacteriia > Kuafuiibacteriales > Kuafuiibacteriaceae > JAUHYN01. Next base: position 3,788 of record JAUHYN010000494.1, read on the forward strand.
TTCGATGCTGCGCTGCACCCGCCAAAGCCTCGCACGCGCCCGCGGTAGGAGACGAGGCGCCTCCGGTGTCGCGGATTTGCCCGGTCGATGGTCCTGGGTTACGTCGACCGAATGCGACGCTTGGCCGCTGTCCTGCTCCCGCTCGCGCTCCTCGGCTGCCCCAGCTCGACGCCGCGTCAGGCGCCGCCGCCTCCACCGCCGGCGCCGAAGGCGGACCTCGTGTTGCTCGGCGGGACGATCGTCACGCTCGCGGAGGGCGTGGAAGGCACCGCGCTCGCCGCGAAGGACGGCGTGGTGCTCGACGTCGCCGACGACGCGTCCATACAGAAGTACATCGGCCCGGACACCCAAGTGGTCGGGCTCGTCGGACGCACCGCGGTGCCCGGGCTCTCGGACGCGCACATGCACCTCGCGGGGCTCGGCGTGCGTCGATTCGGGATCGACCTCGTCGGGACGCAGTCGCTCGAGGAGGTGAAGGGCAAAGTCGCGAAGGCCGTCGAGAACGCGAAGCCCGGTCAGTGGATCCGTGGTCGCGGCTGGGATCAGAACGACTGGCCGTCGTTCAGGCGACGCCGACAGAAGTTCCCCACCGCGCGCGACCTCGATCGCGTCGCACCGAATAACCCGGTCGTCCTCACGCGCATCGACGGCCACGCGATCTGGGTGAACTCGCAGGCGATGAAGCTCGCGAAGGTCACGTCGCGGACGAAGGCCCCGCGGGGCGGTGAGATCGTGAAGCGCCGCGGCCGCCCCGACGGCGTCTTCGTCGACAACGCGATGAAGCTGATCCGCGACAAGATGCCCCCGCTCGGACCGCAAGAACTCGAGAAGGCGATCCTCCTCGGCCAACAGGAGTGCCTCGTCGCCGGTCTCACGCAGGTGCAGGACATGGGCACGAGCGTCGACGCGATCGAGGTCATGAAGAAGCTCGACGCTTCCGGCGAGCTGCGCGTGCGCGTGTACGCGATGCACGACGGCCACGCGGAAGACCTCGCGAGCGTCATCGCCGACGGACCGATGACCGCTGCCGACGACCGCCGCCTCACCGTGCGCGGCGTGAAGTTCGTGATGGACGGCGCGCTCGGCTCGCGCGGCGCCGCGCTCCTCGAGCCGTACAGCGACGACCGCAAGAACTCCGGCCTCCTGCTCCTCGAGCCCGCCGTGTTCGAAGCGCGCGTGCGCACCGTCTCGGACGCCGGCTTCCAAGTCGCGACGCACGCCATCGGCGACCGCGCCAACCAGATCGTGCTCGACGTCTACGAGCGTGTCTTCGGCGCGGCCGCTCCACTGAAGAGACCGCGCGTGGAGCACGCGCAGATCCTCACCGAGGTCGATCTCGGTCGCTTCGCGAAGCTCGGGATCATCGCGTCGATGCAGCCCACCCACGCGACGAGTGACATGGAGTGGGCGGAGCGCCGCGTGGGATCGGATCGGATCCAGGGCGCGTACGCGTGGCAGTCGCTCCTGACCTCGAACGCGACGGTCGCGTTCGGATCGGACGCGCCGGTCGAAGACATCTCGCCGATCCTCGGCCTCTACGCCGCGACCACGCGCAAGGATCAGTTCGGCTTCCCGGAAGAGGGCTGGCTCCCGAAGGAGCGCGTCACGGCGAAGCAGGCGCTCGAGGGCTTCACGACCGGCGCCGCGTGGGCGGCGTTCCGTGAGGACTCCGCGGGGCGGCTCGAGCCGGGGCGCGTCGCGGACATCACCGTGCTCGACAAGAACCCGCTCGCGGCGAGCGAAGACCTCCTCGCGCAGACGCAAGTCATGTTGACGGTGGTCGGCGGCAAGATCGAGTACGCGCGCCAAGGCGCGGACGCACCGCCGCCCGCCCCGGAAGTGAAGACGTCGACCACCGCCACCTCGACGACGGGGGCCACGCCGTGATCGATCTCCGCTCCGACACTCTCACCAAACCCACGCCCGCGATGCTCGAAGCGATGTCGAGCGCGGAGGTGGGCGACGACGTCTGGGGCGAGGACCCCACGGTCCAAGCGCTCGAAGCGAAGCTCGCCGCCACGCTCGGTCACACCCACGGGGTCTTCTGCCCATCCGGCACGATGGCGAACCAGATCGCCATCGCCGTCCACGCGGGCCCGGGCGACGACGTCATCTGCTCCGCCGACGCGCACGTCTACAACTACGAAGGCGGCGGCATCGCCGCGAACGCGGGCGCGTCGGTCCGCCTCCTCGCGGGCGCACGCGGGATGTTCACCGCGGCCGACGTCGATCGCGCGATCCAGGGCGACGACCCACACTACCCGCGCTCGGCCCTCGTCTGCGTCGAGGACACCGCGAACCGCGGCGGGGGCGCGATCTGGTCCGCCTCCGAGCTCGACGCCGTCGCCGCGCTCTGTCGCGACCGCGGCCTCCCGCTCCACCTCGACGGCGCGCGCGTCTTCAATCGCCTCGTCGCGACCGGCGACGACCCGGCCGCGTACGGTCGACGTTTCACCTCGATCTCGGTGTGCCTCTCGAAGGGCCTGGGCGCCCCCGTCGGCTCCGTGCTCCTCGGCGACGCCGCGTTCTGCAAACGAGCGCGCCGCGTGCGGAAGCGGCTCGGCGGTGGGATGCGCCAAGCGGGCTACCTCGCGGCGGCCGGGATCCACGCGCTCGACCACCACGTCGCGCGGCTCGCCGAAGATCACCGCCGCGCCACCGCGCTGCGCGACGCGCTCGCCGCCTCCGACGCGATCCAAGAGGTGCTCCCG
>JAUHYN010000495.1 GCA_030426505.1 bacterium
CGAGCCCGATCGAGCCCGCCGCCAGCAGCGCGTTGACGACCTGCTGCCCCGGCACACCCTTCATCTTGCTGATGGCCTTGATCTCCTTCAGCTTCGCGAAGGCGATGATCGATCCGGTGAACGTCACCGCGCCGATGATCCCGGACGCCACGGTCGCGACCACGAGCGTCATGCTCACGGAGGTCACGCCGGTCGCCGCGAGCGCCTTGTCGACCGGGTCCAATCCGGTCGCGCCGGTCGCCGTGTAGAGCGCCGCGCCCGCGACCAGGACCGAAGCCAAGCCGCCGAAGCCGTTGAAGATCGCGACCAGCTCCGGCATCGAGGTCATCTCGATCTTCACCGCGAGCACGGCCCCGATCAGCGAGCCGACCACGAGCCCGGCCACGATGTACGTCGGCGACACGATCTCCTTGTTGAAGAGCGTGACCACGACGGCGATCAGCATGCCGACCGCGCCGAGGAGGTTGCCGCGCACCGCCGTGCGCGGGTGCGTCAGCCCCTTGAGGCCGAGGATGAAGATGACCGACGCGACGAGATAGCTGATGTTGATGATCGTTTCGCGCATCGCTCACTTCCTCTTGAACATGTCGAGCATGCGGTGCGTGACGAGGAAGCCCCCGACCACGTTGATCGTCGCGAAGATGAGCGCCGCGAGCCCCAGGTAAGTCGTCAGCGGGCCCTGATCCGCGCCCGCCGAGATGAGCGCGCCCGCGATCGTGATCCCCGAGATCGCGTTCGACCCGGACATCAGCGGCGTGTGCAGAGTCGGCGGGACCTTCGTGATGATCTCTACGCCGACGAACACCGCGAGCACGAAGATCGTGATCGAGGTGACGAGAATCTCCAGCTCCATACCCTATCCCCTCACGCCTTCGCTTCCGACGGCGCGGCCTCGGCCGGCGCGGCCAGCGGCGCCAACCCGAGCACCTCGCGCACGCGGCCATGCACGATCTCTTGGTCCTTCGTCATCACGACGCCCTTCGTGATCTCGTCCTCCATGTCGAGGACGAGCTTCCCTTCCTTGTCGACCAGGTGCTGCAGGAGCGTCGTCACGTTCTTCGCGTACATCTGCGACGCGTGGAACGGGATCGTCGCCGGCAGGTTCGTCGGTCCGAGCACCGTCACGCCGCCGACGTCCACGGTCTCGTCCGGCTTCGAAGGCTCGACGTTGCCGCCGCGCTCCGCCGCGAGATCCACGATCACGGAGCCGAGCGGCATCCGCTTCACCATGTCGTGCGTGACGAGGACCGGCGCCTGCTTACCCGGGATCGCCGCCGTCGTGATCACCACGTCCGACGCCGCCACGACCTCGCCCATCAGCTCGCGCTGCTTCTTGTAGAACTCTTCGCCGAGCGCCTTCGCGTAGCCGCCCTTGTCCTCGGCCTCGCCCGCGTCGACCGCGAGCTCCACGAACTTCGCGCCGACGCTCTGCACCTGCTCCTTCACCGCGGGGCGCACGTCGTACGCCTTCACGACTGCGCCGAGGCGCTTCGCCGTCGCGCAGGCCTGGAGGCCCGCGACACCGCAACCGACGACGAACACGTGCGCCGGCGAGATCGTCCCCGCCGCGGTCATCATCATCGGGAACATCTTCGGCAGGTGGGACGCCGCGAGCAGCACCGCCTTGTAGCCGGCGATCGTCGCCATCGACGACAGCGCGTCCATGCTCTGCGCGCGCGTGATGCGGGGGATGAGCTCCATCGCGACGAGCGTCGCGCCGGTCTTCGCGACCGCCTCCGGGACGTCGGTCTTCGCGAGCGGATCCGAGAAGCCGAGGACGATCTGACCGGACCGCAGATTCGCGATGTCGTCGGCGCCGTGGGTCAGGTTCGCGCCCGGCGCGCGGACCATCGCGACGATGTCCGCCTTCGCGAAGATGGCCTTGCGGTCACCCTCGATCGTCGCGCCCTTCTCCGTGTACTCGGCGTCGCTGTAGCCGGCGCTCTCGCCGGCACCCGCTTGGATCACGACATCGATCCCGCGTTTTTTGAGGGCGGGGAGCACCGCGGGCGTCAGCGCCACGCGCAGCTCACCGGCGAACGTCTCCTTCGGTACACCGACGATCACGACGGCGCCGAGTTAGCCCCAATGCCCACCCCAGGCAAGTCCGCTCGGGTACGCACTGCCCACGTCGTCAATCGGGGACGAGCACGACCTTCCCGAGGTTTTCGCGGTCGTGGAGGATCTGATGGGCCTCCGCGGCGCGCGAGAACGGCACCTGGGCATGCACGCGGACCCGCAAGGCGCCCTGCGCCCAGAGTTTCAGCAGCTCCGCCAGCCAGCCCGAGAGGCGCTCCGTCTCGCCCCACATCCGGCCCATGTTCACGCCCATGATCGCCTTGTTCTCGTTGAGCAACGAGACCGGGTTGAACTTGAGCCACGGGATCTTCGCCGCGCTCGTGACGTAGTCGACGAGGTTGCGCGACTTCCCCTTCGCCGCCGCCGAGAAGCCGAAACACACCAGCTTCCCGCCGGTCTTCAGCAGGCGAAACCCCTTCGCCCACGACTCGCCACCGATCGGATCGAGGACGATGTCGAACGGCGGATCGTCCGCGAGCGCCCGCTCGTAGTCCTCGGTCGTGTAGTCGACGAGCTTGTCGTAGCCGAGCTCGCGGAGCATGTCGTGTTTCCACCGCGACGCCGTCCCCACCGCGATCGCGCCGCGGCGCTTGATGAGATCGAGCGCGGCGAGGCCGACGCCGCCGCCCGCGGAGTGGACGAAGACCCGATCCCCTTCGCGCACGCGCGCCATCTCCTCGAGCATCATCCACGCGGTGAGCCCGGTGACGGGGATGGCGGCGCCGGTCGCGGCGTCCATCCCTTCGGGGCGCGGTACCGCTTGAGCCTCCTGCACGACGAGGTGCGACGAGTACCCGCCGAAGCGCGTCGCCGCGACGACCGGTGTCCCGAGCTTGTCGCGGTCCACGCCGATCCCGACTTCGTCGATCACACCCGCGACCTCGTACCCCACGACGGCGGGCAACGGCGGCGCGTCGGGATAGACGCCGATGCGCGCCATGAGGTCGGCGAAGTTCACGCCGGCGGCTTCCACGCGCACGCGCACTTCGCCGACGCCCGGCTTCGGGTCGGCGCGCTCGCGGACTTCGAGGACGCGCGGCTCTCCGGTGCGCGGGATCCAGACCTGTTTCATGACGCCCTCTTCTTCTTCGTCTTCAGTCGAACGTTGTTCTTGGCTTCTTCCGCGATGCGCTTCTTCGACGCGGCCCAGCTACAGATCGGGCACTCGGCGAGGTCGTGGTAGAGCGCCGGGCAGTGCTCGCGCCCGAAGTAGATGATCTGCAGGTGCAGCTTGGACCAGGTGTCGCGCGCGAAGATCTTCTTCAGGTCCGCCTCGACGTGGTCGGCGGTCTTGCCGCTCGAGAGCCCCCACCGGTGCGCGAGCCGATGGATGTGCGTGTCGACGGGGAACGCGGGCTGACCGAAGGCCTGCGCCATCACCACGTTCGCCGTCTTGCGCCCCACGCCGGGGAGCTTCACGAGCGCGTCGAAGTCGGCCGGGACCTGTCCGCCGTGCTCGGCCTCGAGCATCGCGCCGAGGCCCTTGAGTGACTTCGCCTTCTGCGGCGCGAGGCCGATCTGCCGGATGATCTGTCGGATCTGCTCGACCTCCAGCGCCGCCATCTTCGCCGGGGTGGGCGCGACCTCGAACAGCGAGGGCGTCACTTCGTTCACCTTCTTGTCGGTGGTCTGGGCGGACAGGACGACCGCCACGAGCAGCGTGAACGGATCCGTGTGGTCGAGCGGAATGGGCGGCTCGGGGTACAGCGACTCGAGCGAATCGAGGATGCGCGCCGCCTTCTCGGCCTTCTTCATGGTCCGCCCGTCTTAGTGCGGCGCGGGCGCCAAGTCGACCCCGACCCAACCTGCGCTATGGTCGCGGTCGACGTGCGCCGCTTCGTCCTCACCCTCGCCCTCGCGACCGCCTGCGCGACCACGCCGGCCGCGCCGCCCGCCGACGAGGCCTGGACGATCGAAGCCACGATCCACGACGGCCGCACCGGCGAGACGATCACCCGCGAGGCGCTCTTCGATCGGCTCGCCGCCGCGCGCGTCGTCTACGTCGCCGAGCGCCACGACAGCCCGCACGATCACGACGTGCAGCGCCAAGTGCTCGAAGCCCTCGCGGCGCGCAGCAGCTCGATCGCGATCGGGCTCGAGATGGTGAAGCGCCCGTTCCAGAAGTGGCTGTCGGACTACGTCGCGGGGCGCATCGACGAGGACACTTTCCTCGAGCGCACCGAGTGGTCGACGCGCTGGGGTTTCGACTTCGCGATGTACCGCCCGCTGTTCGAGATCGCGCGCGCGAAGGGCCTGCGCGCGTACGCGTTGAACGCGCGCGACGAGATCACGCGCACCGTCGCGCGCGAGGGGATCGACGCCCTCGAAGAATTCGACCGCGAGGCGCTCCCCGATCTCGACCTCGAAGTCGCCGCACACCGCGCGATGGTGAAGGCGATCTTCGACCGCCACGACATGGGGAGCATGGCGTTCGAGGACTTCTACACGGCGCAGGTGATCTGGGACGAGACGATGGGCTACGAGGTCGCGGGCGCGCTCGTGGGCGACGGCGCGCCAGAGCAGCTCGTGGTGTTCGCGGGCTCCGGACACATCCGGTACGGCTTCGGCATCCCCGACCGCGCGGCGAAGCGCGGCGCGACGCCGCACGTGACGGTGCTGCCGATCCTCGAAGACGAGGAGACCTCGGTGGAGGCGCTCGTCGACGAAGGCGCCGCGGACTACCTGTGGATCATGCGGGCCGTGAAGGCGCCACCAGCACCGCCCCCGCGGGATCGAAGCGGATCTTGACCGCGTCGTCCTTCGCGTACGGCTGGGCGGTGACCGGCGCAGTCACGAACCAGGTGCCGTGCTCGGAGGTCACGACGTACTCCGCGTGATCGCCGAGGTACGTCGAGGTCACGACGCGGCCTTCGTTCCCTTCCCCGCTCCGATGCAGCGTGATCGCGTGCGGCCGCACGGCGAGGACGGGCGCCGCGAGATCGCGGTGCGGGAGTCTCAGCTCGAGCGCGCCGACGCGGACCTCGACGTGGGTCTCGTCGCGCGCGCCGATCGTGACGGGGACGATGTTCGCCTCGCCGATGAACTCCGCGGCGAAGGCGTCGGCCGGGCGCTCGTACAGCTCGCGCGGCGTGGCGTCCTGCGCGACGCGCGCGCGGTTCATCAGGATGATGCGATCCGAGATCGCGAGCGCCTCGTCCTGATCGTGCGTGACGTACACGGCGGTGAAGCCGACGTCCTGCTGGAGCGCGCGGATGTCCTCACGCATCTGTCGCCTCAGGCGCGCGTCGAGGTTCGACAGCGGCTCGTCGAACAGCAGCACCTTCGGCTCGAGGACCAACGCGCGCGCGACGGCGACGCGCTGTTGTTGCCCGCCCGACAGCTCGGCGGGGAGGCGCGCGCCGAAGCCCGCGAGGCCCACGCGCTCGAGGCCGGCCTCGGCGGCGCGGTGGGCTTCGGCCTTGGGTTTCTTCGACATGACGAGCCCGTACGCGACGTTGTCGAGCACGGACATGTGCGGGAAGAGCGCGTACGACTGGAACACCATCGACACGTCGCGCGCGGTGGCGGGGAGGTTCGTGACGTCTGCGCCGTCGATACGGATGATGCCTTCGGAGGCGAGCTCGAGGCCGGCGATCATGCGGAGGGTCGTCGTCTTTCCGCAGCCGGACGGGCCGAGCAGCGCATAGGCGCCTCCATTGGCCAGTTCCAGGGAGACTTTCTTGAGAGCCCAGTCGGCTTCCGATGACGGCTCCGGAAGATAGCTGTGGCGGATATTGTCGAAGGTGATGCTGGCCATCAGATGCCTCCGGCGACCAGATGGCCGTCCCCATCGAAGAAGAAGGATCCCTGCATGTCGATATAGAGGGTGGCGTCGGCGCCCACCTGGAAGGGATGGATTCCGTGCGCCTGGGAAACCCAGGTGCTGCCGTTGACGTCGAAATGCACGACACTCTCCGAACCGCTCAGTTCGGTCACCAGGACCGTACCGCTGATCGGCGGATCGTCGGGATGGGCGGGATGCGGCAGGACGTGGTGGGGCCGGATGCCGAGGGTATAGGTTCCGTCGCGCAGTCCCCGGGCGGGGCCGGTCGCCGGGACAGCGGTTCCGCCGCCAAGATCGAGGCTGTCGCCGGTCTTGGTGACCTCGGCGGTATTGATCGGCGGGTCGGAGAAGACTTCGGCCGTCAACCGGTCGGCGGGCCTCCGGTAGATCTCCGAAGTCGGGCCGAACTGCGTCACCCGCCCCTCGAACAGGGTCGCGGTGTGGCCGCCGAAGAGAAGCGCCTCGGTCGGTTCCGTTGTCGCATAGACGACGATGCAGTCGCGGCCCTCGAACAGGCGGGGGAGCTCGTCGCGCAGTTCCTCGCGGAGCTTGTAGTCGAGATTGGCGAGCGGCTCGTCGAGCAGGATCAGGTCGGAATCCTTGACCAGAGCCCGGGCCATTGCCGTC
>JAUHYN010000496.1 GCA_030426505.1 bacterium
GATTGGGCGATCAACCCGCACCTCGAGATCCCCGTCCAGATCTACGACCAGGTCGGCGGGTACGTGTTCGATGAAGCGATCGTGTCGAACGTCGACATCCACGTCACGTGGCGGCGCGGCGTGGTCGACACCGTCACGATCGTGGGGCTCCTCCACTCGACGTTCCAGACGAACAACCTGCTGGAGCAGGAGCTCATCATGGACGTGCCGGGGCTGCGCGGGATGCACGCCTCTTCGGAAGCGGAGGTCGTCGACGCGGCGCTCCTCGGCGGATACCAGGCGACCGTGCAGATCGACTCCGCGCTCCTCCCGCGCGGTGTTCGGGCGTACGCCGACTTCCTGATCCCCGGCGAGATGCTGATGGCGGCCGCCTCCCGCTGATCCGACAGGCTACAGCCAGCGCGTAGTCCGGGGCGCGTCCGCGTAGGGATGTGCGGGCGCGCCCCGGGGCTCGGCGCCCTCCGGACGGTCGAACGTGGCTTTCGGGGTTGCGTACGCGACGGATCGGGGCGATGCCTAACGCCTCATGAGCCAGGCCGCAGAAGTCGTCGAAGAGGTCGCATTCTCCTCCCTCGAAGGTCGCGTGATGCTCGCCGAGGTCACCGAGGCCAGCGAAGACCGCCTCGTGTTGCAGCTCGGTGAAGGCGAGGGCGAAGGTGTCCTCTCCGCGAGCGACTTCACGCGCGCGGGTCAAGAGCACGGCCTGAAGGTCGGCGATCGCTTCGAGGTCTACGTCGAACAGCGCGCGAACGATCGCGACCGCTGGCTCGTCTCCAAGGACAAAGCGGATCGCCTCGCTACCCTCGACCGACTCGCGCAGGCATTCGAAGCCAAGCAGACCGTCGAAGGCGAAGTGGTCGCGGAGGTCGAGGGCGGCTTCGCGGTCGACGTCGGGTTGAAGGCGTTCCTCCCCGGCTCGCAGGTCGCGATGCGCCCCGTCGCGGACGCCGACGAGGTGCTCGGTCAGCGCTTCACGTTCCGCATCATTCGCTTCGAGCGCCGGCGTCAGAACGTCGTGCTCTCGCGGCGCGCGCTCCTCGAAGGCGAGCGCGAGAAGGTCTTCTCGGCGCTGAAGGTCGGCGCGATCGTGAAGGGTGTGGTGCGGAGCATCGCGGACTACGGTGCGTTCGTGGACATCGGCAACTCCGAGGGCCTGCTGCACGTCTCGGACATGAGTTGGCAGAGCGTGAAGCACCCGTCGCAGGTGGTGTCGGTCGGGCAGGACCTGCTCGTGAAGGTCCTGAAGTTCGACCGCAAGAACAAGCGCCTGTCGCTCGGACTCAAGCAGGTGCAGGACGACCCGTGGGTCGCCGCGCCCACCAAGTACGCGGCGGGCACGATCGTCACCGGCATGGTCGTGAGCAAGACCGACTACGGCTGCTTCATCCAGGTCGAGCCCGGCGTCGAGGGCCTCGTCCACGCGACGGGCTCGGTCGCGACGGACTCCGCGAAGGGCAAGCTCAAGAAGGCCGACATCGGCGACGACCTCACCGCGAAGGGGATCGACCTCGACCTCACGCAGAAGCGCCTGTCGCTCCAGCTCGTCGAGGGATGAGCTACGGCGTCTTCGAGACGCGGGGCCTCGAGTTCCAGGTGGACGACGGCTTCACGGCCGTCGAGCTCGAAGACGGCGTGGACGTCGAGGTCGAAGATCTCGACGCGCGCTTGCTCGCCCGAGGGCTGCCGGATCTGAACGGCGCGCCGGTCGCGTCGTGGGCGTTCGCGCGCCTCGGCGCGTTGGTCGGCGGCGAGGACGCGACGCGTCGGCTCGCGCTCGATCCCGACACCGTCGAACACGTGGACGACGCGCTGTTCGTGATCGACTTCGTGGTGCGCGCCTCGGGAGCGCCGGTCGCGAAGGTGCAGCTCCAGGGCGGGACGATCGGCGTGGCGTTGTTGGGCGTGGCGCGCGACGCGACGGCGGTCCTCGAGGCGTTCGAAGCCGCGCTCCTCGCCGCGCCCGGCGAGGTCGCGGTGTGTCGAGTCCTGACGCTGGACCCGACGCAGGGCGCGGACGCCCCGATCCACGCGTACGGTTTCGACGGCGCGCGGTACCTGTCCCCCTTGTCCTCGCCGCGCGATGGCGCGAACGTCGATCCCGCGATGATCGGAATCGGAAAGAAGGCCGCGGCGACCGACCCGGTCGGACGCCTGCTCGAGTGCCACGACAAGCTGAGGAAGTTCTCCGCGACGGCGGTGCGCCTCGCGGACAGCCACGACGGCACACCCGACGAGATCCGCGACGCGGCCGCCGGCGTCGCGCGGTACTTCACGCAAGCCCTCCCTCGCCACACCGCGGACGAGGACGAGAGTCTCCTCCCGCGACTGCGCGGCCTGGACGACGCCCTCGATCGCGAGCTCACCGAGATGGAGCGCGAACACCGCGCGCACGAGGGCCCGATCGCGGAGCTGATCGGGATGTGCCACGCGCTCTCGGAGGCGCCCGAGCGCCTCGACGAAGTGCGCCCCGAGTTGAAGCGCGTGGCGGCGCAGGTCGACGAGGACTTCGGCGTCCACCTCGCGCGCGAAGAGAACATCATCTTCCCGGCGGTTCAGCGCCTCCTCGACGACGAAGCGCAGAACGCGATCGCCAACGAGATGAGCGGGCGCCGCAACAAGTCGTAACGGAGGTCAGGCGACGGCTGAACCGCGTGGGCGCGGCGATTGCTTCTTATCGGGGCGTCGCGTGTCGAACGAAGCGGGCGAGAAGAATCTCCCGCGAAGTCGACGGCGCGACGTGAGGAGCGCTCTTCGTGCTGGTGACTCGAGACCCGACCCGACCCCACACCCGTCGTTTTTCCGCGCGCGCCGCGCGGACCGCGAATTCGGCCTTGAATGCCGCGATCGGAGCCCTCGTTGGCTTCGGTGTCGCGTGCGTGCCCGACTACGAGTACGGCGAGCGACCGCCACGGCTCGTCGACGACGGCCCGACCGCGGGCCGTGACGCGGGCCCGCCGACGCAGAACCCGCCGCCGACGACGGGCGGGCCGACCCCGACGTGGTGGCAGGATGTGGAGCCTTTGATCCGCGCCCAGTGTCATCTATGCCACGGTGCCGCTCCGCTCTACGGCGCGCCGATGCCGCTCGCGACGTGGGCCGAGCTGCACGCGCCCGGCCGCTCCGACCCGAGCAAGAAGGTGCATGAGCTCGTCGCCGCGCGCATCGCGCGCAACACCGGGCTGCCGCCGATGCCGCCGGTCGCGAACGGGCACCTCACCGAGGACGAGATCGCGTTGATCCAGGCGTGGTCCGCGGCCGGCGCTCCGGAGGGGACGCCGCCGTCCGAAGATCCGAAGCCGGATGCCGGCGTCGAGGCGGACGCGGGCGGCGGTGGGACGCCGGACTCGGGCGTCGATCCCGGGCCGGATCCGGAGGCGCCGTTCGAGATGATCCCGGTGGTCGCGCCGAACGCCGCGGTGCGCCCCGGCGCGACCGACGAGTACGGCTGCTTCCGCACGGTCATCGAGACGGACGTCCCGCTGCACGCGGTCGAGATCACGCCGGTGATCGACGAGCCGGAGGTGCTCCACCACATCCTCCTGTTCCGCGACGGCGGGCGAAACTATCCAGAGGAGCGCACCGGCTTCTTGTGCGCCGCGGACACCGTGCTCCAAGGCGACTGGGAGCTGCTGCACGGCTGGGCGCCCGGCGGACAGACGATGGTGCTCCCGCCGGAAGCCGGCGTGCGCCTCGAAGACGGCGACCACCTCGTCGTGCAGGTCCACTACAACAACCCCGGCAACAACACGCACCTCGACGCGTCTGGGATGATGTTCAAGGCGACGCGTCGGTTGAGGCCGAACGACGCCGCGGTGCTGGGTGTGGGGCTCGAGAACTTCTCGTTGCCGCCGGGGCAGCCGGCGGTGGAGCGCAGCGGCGACTGCGAGCTCGAGCGTCCGATGCACGTCTTCTCGTACAGCCCGCACATGCACCTGCTCGGTGCGGGCGCGCGCATGGAGGTGATGCGGAATGGCGGTGCGCCGCAGATGCTCGCGGACGTCCCGACGTTCGCGTTCGAGTCGCAGGTCTCCTATCCGGCGAGCTGGGATCTGAACGCGGGCGACATCCTGCGCGCGACGTGCATCTGGGACACGACGCCGCGCACCGGCACCACGCGCTTCGGCGAGGGGACGACCGACGAGATGTGTTACCTCTTCATCGCGCACTACCCGCCGTTCGGAGAGTATTCGTGCGGTAACTGAGTTCGGCGTCGTAGGATGCGCGCGTGCGTCGACTGATCTGGTTCGTCGCGCTCGCTTCGCTGATGTCCTGCGCGCGCGTGTGCAAGCGGACGGACGGCCAAGGGGCGCGCGAGGAGAAGCGCCCCGGCACGCTCGGCATCGGCGTGATGGGGCAGAGCTGGGCCAACGATCACGCGAATCACTTCCCGCCGATCACGACCGAGGCCAGCTACGGGCTGCAAGAGGCCTTGCGGGGCGATCTGTTCCCGCTCGACAACGCGCACAGCCACCAGTCCGAAGAGCGCATCGGGCCGCCGCTGATCCACAACCTGTGGAGCCTCCACCTCGACGCGGACCCCGACTCGGATCGCCCGCCGGCCGTGAGTGTGTGGGCGGCGCAGGGCGGGGCGCGGTTGGATCAGATCGACTGCCGCGATGACGCGGGCGCGTTCATGCCGTCGCCGGTTTGTCAGGGCATGATCGAAAACGCGCGCACGGCGGTGCGGATGGCGGGCGTGTCGCGCATCCCGGTCGTCTTCTACCTGCAGGGCTACTCGGACATCCTCAAGCTGAACGATCCGGTCGCGTGGTGTGACCGCCTCGAGCAGCTCCGGGTGGATCTGGAGAGCCAGTGGCGGACGATCGAGGGCTACGACGACGGCGGCGAGGCGCTCTCGATGATCCTCATGGGTGAGCAGCGCTTCGTCCGTGCCGGGACGATCGACGAGACGCCGTTCACCAACGGGATGGTGGCCTGCGCCGATCGACTCCCGCACGTGTTCCTCGGGGCGAACCAAGGCGCGCACGTCCCGGTGAACTCGGTCGACAACCTGCACAACTCGGGGACGGGGCAGATCATCATGGCCGGCGGGATGGCCCGCGCCGGCTACGAGGTGGTGTTCGGGAGCGGCGCGTGGACGCCGCTGATGATGCAGTCGTGTCGGCTCGTGACGGACGACGACGTGGACTGCACCTTCTTCGTCCCGTGTCGCGCGTACGGGAGTGACGAGCCGGGGAGCCCGGACGGGTGTCGCTTCGATCCGCCTATCACGCGCGACGTCGTGGCGACGGACCCGCAATCGCAGGACGGCTTCCGAGTGTTCGGGGACTTCGAGACGCCACAGATCGAGTCGGTCGAGGCGCAACCCTGCGACGCGGGTGTGGAGTGTCGGCTCCGCCTTCACCTCGACCGCACGCCTTCGAATCGAGCGTGGGTCGGCGTCGCGGACAAGGGTGACGCCGGGCCGTACGGGACGGGGCGAACGTACCCTGGCTGCAACTGGAGGAGTCCATTCAAGCGATTCCCTTCAGTGGATGCGTCGTGGGCAATGCGGAACGTGGACGACGCGGGGCTCCCGCTCGGGGATCACTGGTGTTGGCCGGTGTCGCGCCCGCTCGAGGGTGCGCCGGCGAGGGACGCGTCGGTGGAGGAGCTCGCCGCGCTGCGGGACGGCGGGCTGCTCCCGTACGAGAACTGCTACACGACGCGCGACGGAAGGGTGACGATCGGCGGCGGGTGGAACAACCCGTCGGGGCCGGGCTTCTCGGGGCTCGCAGGGGCGACGGTGATGCTGCACGCGTCGGTGCCACGGTTCGACCACGTGTTGTTCGAGCAGGCCGGCGTGATCCGCGCCGAGGCGAAGACCGGCCGCTTCATCGTGTCCGTGTTCGACGGCGAGGCGTGGCAGACCGCGTCCGCCTCCGTGATCCCGCTCCGCACCACGCAGTGGGTGGTCGTGTACGACGGCAGCCAGCCGAGCAACGCGGATCGCGTGACGATCTACCGCTGGGCCGAAGGGATCGGATCGTCCGGGCTCGAGGACGTCGGCGAGGCCGACCGCCGCGAAGTGCCGTTCCCGACGCGCCTCGCCAAGAGCGACGCACCATTCGTGTACGGCGGGCACGAGATCCACGCGTTCGCGGCCTGGGAGACCGCGCTGCCCTGGGCGGCCGTGCGCAGCCTCAATCACGGGCGCGGCGTCGTGGACCCGCGCAACGCCGCGGTGCCGGCGGACGTGTACTTCCCGGCCGAGGAGCTGCCGGGCTCCCGCACACTCACGGACCTGTCCCAAGGCTTCCCGGGCGTGCTCTCGGAGTCCGCGCGGCAGATCGCGACCGGCCGCTGCCCGTGATCGGGCAGAGTGCGGCACGTACATCGCCACCCGTTCAAACCCTCTCCGGGTTCGCGCTAAGGTGGATGGGTGAAGCTCCGACTCCTCGCGACCACGCTCGCCGTCTTCTGTTTCGCCTGCGACGGCGGTGAAGGCGATCTCGGCGACGACGACGGTCAGACCGAAC
>JAUHYN010000497.1 GCA_030426505.1 bacterium
TGGAGGAGCTGCGCGAACCCGATGATCGCGTTGAGCGGAGTGCGGAGCTCGTGCGACATGTTCGCGAGGAACTCGCTCTTGAGGCGATTGAGTTCCTGGATGCGTCGGTTCTCCAGCTCGAGCGCATCCGCGCGGCGCGCCTCCGTGACGTCGCGGATCGACGCGAGCGACGCGGGCTCGCCCTCCCACGCCATCGGCACGACGCGCATCTCGCAGATGCGCTCGTCGTCCGCGCGGGGGACGGCGATCTCGGCCGCGGCGCCGTCGCGGACGGAGAAGCCGAGGGTGTCGCCGACGAGCGTCTCGCGAGTGACTCCGAAGAGATCGAGCGACGCCTGGTTCACGTAGCGCACGGTCTGGTCACTCGCGACGACGAGGATCGCGTCGGGCGTGGTCTCGAGCAGCGCTTCGAGCTCCGCGTGTCGACGCCTCGTCCGATCGCGCTCGACCACGTAGAGGACACACCGCGAGAACAGCCAGCTGTTCGCCTCCGCCTTCGTGAGGACCTCCTCGGCGCCCTCGGCGAGGAGCCGGCGGGTCAGGGCCGCGTCCGCGCCGCCGGACACCACGACGATCGGGGTGCCCCGAGCCATCGCGTGCGCGCGGCGCAGGGTCTCGATACCGGACGAATCGGGGAGGTCGAGGTCGAGGAGGATCGCGTCGAAGCGAGTGCCCGCGAGACGCGGCCTCGCTTCGGCTAGCGACGTGGCGACGGTGACGTCGACGGCGGCGACGGGCGAGTCGTCGAGCCACTCGCGCGCGAGGTCGGCGTCGCCCGGGTTGTCCTCGATGAGGAGTAAGCGGATGGGCACGGGTCAGTCCTCGGGGTTGAACAACCCACCGAGGCGCGCGAGCTCGTCGAGCGCGACCTGCTGCGGGAAGCCCGAGAGGATCCCGGAGACGTTCCTGAACGGCTTGCCGATGTGCATGCCGGTGCCGTCGATCGTGAACTCGCGGATGTCCTTGTCGTGCATCGAGCCGCGCATCTTGAGCACGGTCATTCCGCGGCGCATCTCGCCGAGCATCTCGACGTAGCGCAGCAGGATGATCGAGTCGGTGATGGTCGAGATGTGCGCCTCCGTGACGGAGCTGCCGCCCATCAGGGACGGCGTCGTCGCCGTGAAGAGGCCGCCGATCTCCTTGTACTTGATGAACGACGTGAGCCCGATGACGAACTCGCGGTACCCCTTGAGGGTCGAGACCCGCTCGAGGGCCGACAGGCTGTCGACGGCGATCCGGTGCGGCTTGAACTCGTCGATCGTCTTCTTGATCTGAATGAGGTGGTCCTCGAGGCCCATCGACTCCGGATAGGTGCACTCCACCCGGAGCAGCCCGTCGCGCTCCATCTGCTCGAAGTCGACGCCCCAGCCCGTGGCGTTCCGGAAGAGCTGGTCGCGGCTCTCCTCGAAGGCGAAGAGGAGGCAGCGCTCGTCCTTCTTCGCGCCGCCCTGGATGAACTCCGTACACATCAGCGTCTTGCCGCAGCCGGTGGCGCCGGTGACGAGGATGATCGAGTCCCGGAAGAAGCCGCCGCCGCACATCTTGTCGAGCTCGGCGTTCCCGGACTCGATGCGGATGTTCGAGGAGCCCTGCTTGAGCTCCATGGCCGAGAGCGGGATGACGACGATCCCCTCCTGCGGGACGACGGTGAACGGGTACTCGCCCTTCTGGTGCGGCGTGCCGCGGAACTTGAGCGTCTCGATCGTCCGGCGCCGCTTCTCGTCCTCGAGGATGTTGCGGAGCACGACGACGTTGTCCGCCACGAACTCCTCGACCCCGAAGCGACTGATCTCGCCGTATTCGTCGCGGCGCTCGGCCGTCATCACGGACGTGACACCGAGCCGCTTGAGCGCGCTCGCGATCCGGAACAGCTCGCGACGCACGACGGCGGCGTCCGAGAACTGCGTGAAGATCGCCCCGAGCGAGTCGAGCGACACGCGCTTCGCCTTCGTGCGCGTGACCGCGTTCTCGATCCGCGCCATCAGGGCGCCGAGGTCGTAGGGGCCGGAGACGACGAGCTCGTCGGGCTGCGGTGACGCGTCGACGAAGGCCCAGCGGCCGTCCTCCTCCCACTCACGGATATCCCAGTCGAGGCCGCGCATGTTGCGGCGGATGTCGCGGGGCGACTCCTCGAAGGTGACGAACACGCCGTTCTCGCCGCGCTTCACGCCTTCGGCGAGGAACTGCGCGGCGAAGATCGTCTTGGCGCTGCCGGCCGTGCCGGTGACGAGCGTCGTCCTGACTTCGGGGAGGCCGCCCTGCGTGATCAGGTCGAGGCCCGGGATGCCGGTCTCGAGCTTCTGGACGGGCGCGTTGTCGATCGCGTCGTTCATGAACGCTCCTCGTAGCCAGAGGCCGCGGGCTGAAGATCCAACCCGACGAGCACCTTCTCGGTGTCGGAGAGGTCGCCGCTGATGCGGCGGAGCGGGGGCGGCAACGACTTGATGAGCGTCGGCGTGGCGAGGATGCGGTCGTCCTCGGCGAGCTCCGGGCGCTCGATGACGTCGAAGACCTGCATCTCGTAGCGGCCGCCGAGTTGGACCCGACAGATCCGTTCGAGGTTCTCGATCGCGCGTTCGGAGCGCGAAGTGTTTCCGGTGACGTACAGCCGGAGGATGAAGCGATTCATCGTGCGACCTCCATGTTTCGAGTGATCCGGGTTCGGTAGAAAGCGACCAGGTTGCCCATGAGTTCGAGGAGGACCAGGCGGCTCTCCTCGACGTATGCCGTCGCTCGGGCGGCGCTACAGTTTGCGACGAGCGAACGCACGGCGCGGGTGTGGATCTCGATGACGTCGCGGGGACCCCCGCGCACGAACCCGAGACGATCGGAGAGGTCACGGAGCGCGTCGCCGCAATCCATGGTGTCCTTGTGGACGCGGTGCTCGAGCGCGGCCTCCAACAGTGCGCGGTAGCTCTCGACGGCGCGGTCGAACTCGGCGGGGGAGGCGTCGCGGAGGCGCGCCGCCGAGTACAGGTTCGCGGTGACGGACGTTCCGGGGCCGCGCGAGAGGCGCTCGACGCCGGCGATCTCGGCGTCGCGGCGCTGGCGCGCGCGGGTCCGTTGGAGCTCGCGCTGGAGGCGCGCGCGCTCGAGCGCGTAGCGAATCGCGCGCGAGAGGAGGGAAGCGTCGACGGCGGTCTTGGTCAGGTAGTCCTGGGCGCCGCGCTCGATCGCGGCGCGACCGAGCGCCTCCTCGTCGTCGGAGGGCACGAGCACCAGCACCGGGACACGGGGGGCGCAGGTGTGCAGGCGGGCGAACGTCTCGATGCCGTGGGAGTCCGGCAGGTCGAGGTCGAGGAGGACGAGGTCGAAGGGCGCGTCCGTCAGCTTGGTGATCGCCTCCGCCAGGGTGGCGACGCCGGTCACGCGCCACGGGTGGAAGGCCGTCCGGCAGCGGTCCTCGAGCGCCGCGCGGTCGGTGGGATCGCCCTCGACCACGAGCAGCTCCGCGGTCGATTCCGACGTGATTTCGTCGAAGATGTTTCCCCCGGCCATGGGAGGAGTATCGGCATCGGGCCGGGATGTCGGGAGTCACGCAGGGGCTGAATCTTTGTCAGGAAATCGCTGACGCGCTTGCCGGCGAAGCGACCTGGTCATTCGACCAGGCCGACGCGGAGCGCGTAGCGCGCGATCTCGACGTAGCTCGTCAGGCCCGTCTTCTCGCGGATGCGGGCGAGGTAGGTCGCGACGGTCTTGTCGCTGAGCGAGAGCTCGGAAGCGATCTCCTTGAGCGCGAGCCCGACTGCGATTCGCTTGAATATCTCGAGCTCACGCGGGGACAGCGACTCGTGGGGCGCGGGGAGCTTCTCTTCGCGGAGCGCCGCCGCGATCGCCGCGCCGCTCTCCGCGTGGAGGTAGGTCTCACCGCGCGCGACCTGCTCGAACGCTCCGACGAGTTCTTCGGCCGCCCGGTGTTTGTGGATGACGCCGTTCGCGCCCGCCTTGAGCGTCTGGAGGATGTACTCGACCTCGGTGAGCGCGGTGAGCACCAGGATCGGGAGCGCCGGGCGCTGCGCGCGGATGCGCGCGACGAGGTCGAGGATCCCGGGGCCCGGCATCATGATGTCGAGGACGAGGGCGGTCCACTCGCGTTCGTCGAGCCGCGCGAGCACGGTCGTGCCGTCCGAGGCCTCGTGGATCTCGAGGTCGTCGAACGCGTCCTGCAGTGATTCGCGGACGCCGCGTCGCGTGATCTCGTGGTCGTCGGCGATCAGGACGTAGCGCATGGGTCAGGGCTCCTCTCGGTGCGGGACCGAGACGCGCGCGACCGTCCCCCCCGTGGGTTGGCGCGCGAACCGCACTGCGCCCCCGAGCGCCGCGGCGCGTTCGCGCACGCCCAGCAGCCCGAGCGAGCTCGGCGAATCGATCGCGTCGTCGTCGATGCCCCGTCCGTCGTCGACGACGACCAAGCACAGCTCGTCCTCGGCCGCTTGCAGCGTGATCTCGACGTTCTTGGCTTGCGCGTGCCGGGCCGTGTTGGTCAGGAGCTCCTGCAGGATGCGGAACAGCTCCGTCTCGACCTTCGCGGAGGCGCGCAACCTCTCGTCGACGTGGACCGTCACGTGCAGCTGTGTGCGCCGCTCGAAGCGGCGCGCTTCGTCGCGGATCGCGGCCGGGAGGCCGAGCGCGTCGAGGGTCGTCGGGCGGAGGCGCATCGCGATGCGCTGCACGGTCTCGACCGTGAGGTCGACGAGGTTCGACGTCTCCAGCAGTCGAACCGCGAGCTCGCTGGCGCTGGGCTCGAGGCGAAGCCGCCGCTCCACCCACCCGAGGTCGAGTTTGATCGCGGTCAGCATCTGTCCGAGTTTGTCGTGGACCTCGCGCGCGATGCGCGTCTGTTCGTCTTCGCGGATCTGATTGAGGCGCGCGGTGAGGGCGCGCATCTGCCGGTCGCGCGTCTCCAGCTCTTGGTTGCGGCGCCTGAGCTCGGTGCGGCGTCGCTCGAGCTCGGTGATGTCGCGGCAAACGACGGTGCGGCCCATGACGTCGCCGGTCGCGCTGCGCAGGGGGCTGACCAGCACCGAAACGACGATCGCGTCGTCGCCGCGGCGGATCCGAATGACGTCGCTCAGGCGGGGCAGCCCCGCGACGTGGTCGAGCATCTCCCGGATCTTCGACAGCGCGTCGGACTCGGGGGAGGCGTCTATGAACTCCTCGATCGTGGACCCGAGGACCACGTCGGGTGCGAGTCCGAAGGCGACCGCCGCCGCTGAGTTCCAGGTGGTCACGCGCCCGGTCACGTCGGTGCTGAAGATCGCGTCCGGCGAGCTGCCGACCAGGCTGACCAGGAGCCGCCGAAGGTTCTCTTCGCGGCGCCGGGCGGTGGTCTCGCCCACGCGCGCGATCGCGTAGCCGATCGCCCGGGAGAGGTTCTGGGCGCGGACGTCGTTCTTCGACAGGTAGTCTTGCGCGCCTTCGTTGATACAGGTGAGCGCGAGCTTCTCGTCGTCGATGCTGGTGAGGACGACGATCGGGACGTCGTCGTCGATCTCCCGCATCGCGCGGACACACTCCACTCCGTTGCCGTCCGGGAGCCGGAGGTCGAGGATGATCGCGTCGATGTCGTTCGCGGCGAGGGCGAGGCGCGCCTGCGCGAGGTTCTCCGCGCGGACGATGTGGTCCTGACCGAGCGGGTCGTGCTCCTCGAGCAATGCGACGATGTAGTCGGCGTCGCCGGGGTTGTCCTCGACGAGCAACAGCTCCTGGGCGCCCTCGGCCGAGTGCTTCACGGCAACCTCGCGACGACGAACCAGAAGTCCTCGATGGAGCGGACGATCGTCTCGAACTGTTCGAGCCCCACGGGCTTCGTCACGTAGCAGTTGGCGCCCAGTTCGTAGCTGCTCACGATGTCGCGCTCGGCGTCGGACGAGGTCAGGACCACCACCGGGACTCGGCGCAGCAACGGTTCGGAGCGCATGTGCGCGAGGACGTCGCGCCCGGACCGTCGCGGGAGGTTGAGGTCGAGGAGGACCAGGTCCGGGAGCGCGTCCGCCCCCGCGGCGACGGCGGTCTGGAGTTGCTCGATGGCGTCGACGCCGTCGTAGGCGATCGACAGGTTCACCTGCACCTTACCCTCCTCGAGCGTCTCGCGCGTGAGGTCGACGTCGCCCGGGTTGTCCTCGACGAGGAGAACGCGGATCGGTGTCATCGTCTTCATGCCGTCTCCTCGGCGCGCGGGAGCGTCACGTAGAACGTCGCCCCGCCGCCCGGGGTGCCTTCGAACCAGATCTGCCCGCCGTGCCGATCGACGATGCGCTTGGCGATGGCGAGGCCGATGCCGCTGCCCTCGTAGGCGCCGATCGGGTGGAGGCGCTGGAACATTTGGAACACGCGATCAGCATACTCCGGTTCGATGCCGATCCCGCGATCGATCACGGCGAATCGCCACCGCCCCTGCTCGGCGACGGCCTCGACCGAGATGTGGGGCGGGTCGTCGCCGCGAAACTTCAGCGCGTTG